>CAZBDF010000226.1:0-7471 GCA_964490385.1 uncultured Lentimicrobiaceae bacterium
GGAGTGCAAAGAACGTATAATTTATTTAATTGACAAAGCTTATTTTATGAAAAAAATTAAAATCCTTATTCATTGTTTTGGTTGTAAATCAAACAGAAAAGAAAACCAGGGTATCACACTTTGTAATTCATTTAATAACGCGAGTTATGAGAAGATTAAAACAAGGCAGGATGAACTGAACACAAACTCCAAACTCAAATTTAAACCGCATAGTTCGCAAAGGGCGCAGTAAAAAAATCAGCCCAAATATACAATTCAAACTCTAACTACCGATCACCATTTACCGACGACTAAAAGGAGCCCGTATGGGTTACCGAACACCGATCACCGATCACTTAATCTATAAACTCAAATCCGGTGTAGGGCACAAGTGCTTCGGGAATTCTTATGCCAGCTTCAGTCTGGTTGTTTTCCAGCAATGCTGCAACAATTCTTGGTAATGCCAGTGCGCTGCCATTGAGGGTGTGGGCTATGATGGATTTTCCATCTTTGGTTTTATACCTCAGCTTCATTCGGTTGGCCTGGAAGTCTTCGAAATTGGAAACCGAACTTACTTCGAGCCAGCGTTTTTGTGCCGATGAATATACTTCGAAATCGTAGGTTAATGCAGAGGTAAAACTAACATCGCCGCCACAAAGCCTGGCAATTCTATAGGGCAGTTCAAGTTTCCTCAATATCGAGGCTACGTAATCGCGCATCTCTTCAAGGGCCTGGTATGATTCTTCGGGTTTCCTAATTTGCACAATTTCGATTTTATCAAACTGGTGCAACCTGTTGAGGCCACGCACATGTGCACCCCATGAGCCGGCCTCACGCCTGAAACAACTGGAGTAGGCCACATTTTTAATCGGGAAATCAGTTTCTTTCAATATTATGTTCCTATAAATATTGGTAATAGGAACTTCTGCTGTAGGGATTAAGAAAAGTCCATCCAGGGGCGCAGCATACATCTGGCCATCTTTGTCGGGTAACTGGCCGGTTCCATATGCCGAATCTTCGTTCACAAGCAGCGGTGGCTGGAATTCCTCATAGCCTGCATTAACACCTTCATCAAGGAAAAAATTAATTAAAGCACGTTGCAGCCGGGCACCTTTTCCACGGTAAAACGGGAAACCGGCACCGGTAACTTTGTTGCCCAGTTCAAAATCGATGATGTTGTACTTTTTAGCAAGATCCCAATGGGGCAGGGCGTCATCCCCCATTGCTATAATTTCACCCTCCTCGAAAATTATTTCATTGTCGTCAGACGATTTGCCAACAGGTACCGAAGAATGCGGCAGGTTGGGCAGTTGAAGCACCAATTCGTTTAAGGTGGAGGTGTAATTTTCAAGATCTTCGCCCAATGTTTTTGTTTGAATTTTCAAATCAGCAGTCCGGCCCTTCATGGCATTGGCTTCATCTCTTTTGCCTTCCTTGAAAAGTTGACCGATACTTTTTGCAATTTTATTGGCCTCGGAAAGTGCCTGGTCGAGTTGTGTTTGTATTTGCCTTCGCTTTTCATCAACATCAATAATTTGGACGACAATTTCTGATGCATCAAAATTTTTGATCTTCAACCTGCTGATCACTTCCTCAGGATTTTCGCGAATAAAACCTATTTGTAACATGAGTGGTGTATTTTTTATTTAAGCTATTTTTACTGATGCTTTGTAATACCAACCGGGTAAATACTAATAGATTCCTCCCTTTGGTCGGAATGACATCCTTTTTAGATCGTATGGATTGGGATGGCGAGCTTGACGGCTTTGCCGTCAAGCTCGCCATCCCAAAAATAATTATACACATGTCATTCCGAACGAAACGAAGTGAAGTGAGGAATCTATAATTCCTTCTGTCAATTTAATTGGATACTATTGATTTGCAAGAAACAAAAAAATCTCCTGCTTTAAAATAAACAGGAGATCTTAATAATAAAATAATGTTTTCCGGATTAGTTTGCGGCCTCGGCTTCTACTTCCAAAGGAACAACTGATACATAAGATTTGTTGTTCTTCCTTTTTTTAAACGCAACCGTTCCGTCAGAAAGCGCAAATAAAGTATGGTCTTTTCCCATTCCTACATTGAGCCCTGCATTGTGAGCAGTACCACGCTGACGGATAATAATATTGCCGGCTTGGGCAAACTGACCGCCATAAATTTTAACTCCTAATCGTTTACTGTGCGATTCACGACCGTTCGATGAACTACCAGCACCTTTTTTGTGGGCCATATCGGTATAGTTTTTTTGTTTACAAATTAATAAAGATTA
This sequence comes from uncultured Lentimicrobiaceae bacterium, assembly GCA_964490385.1. Lineage (GTDB taxonomy): Bacteria > Bacteroidota > Bacteroidia > Bacteroidales > 4484-276 > 4484-276. The sequence continues at coordinate 2,249 of CAZBDF010000226.1, forward strand.
CAGAGAAATGCCGTCGATGTGTATTTTACTTAAATACTGGCGATGGCCATTTGCTACTTTATAACCTTTTCTTCTTTTCTTTTTGAATACGGTTACTTTATCACCCTTGAGGTGAGAAACAATTTTTGCTGAAACAGCAGCACCTTCAATAAATGGTTTGCCAACATTAACGGCATCACCATCTTCGATAAGCATTACTTTTTCAAAATTTACATTGTCTCCTTCTTCGCCTTCAAGGCGATGAACAAAGATTTCCTTGTCTTTTTCTACTTTAAACTGTTGACCAGCTATATCTACAATCGCGTACATTTGATTTTCAGATTGATGTGTTTATGTTCCAAAAAACGGAGTGCAAAAGTAGAAATATTTTTGATTCTACAAATCTTTTAAGTGTTTTTTATTTTCTTTTTTCGATTATTGGTCCGGTTAACCAAAAATACCCCCAACAAAATCATGGCGATAAACAGGCTGGCAATAATCGGAAAACGCTCGCCATCAAGGATACCCCAAACGAGGGCGAGTATTGGTACAAAATATGTTACCGATGAGGCGAATACAGCATTGGTGAGCTGGACCAGCCGGTTGTAGGCAACTATGGCGAATGCTGATGCCAGGAAGCCAAGGATGGCAACATACATGAAACCTTCCCAGCCGCGCTCATGGTGCATCAGCACTTCGGGGAAATCACTGAAAAAAAACAGATAAATTGTTGTAGGGATACCTATGATAAAAAAGCCTACTGATGCAATCATTACTGCGTTCACTTCCTGCAGGTAAAATTTCACCATATTCGACTGGATGGCGTACAAAACAGTGGCAATGATGGCATAGATGGCAAATGAAAAGTGAAACTCAAAGGTCTTGTCCGATGACACATATATTAAACCAATCGCCCCAATCAGTCCGAGGATTACTCCAAGAACATTTATCCACCCCGATTTTTGCCTGAAAAACGACACGCCAATTGCCATAGTAAATAAAGGTGTGAGTGAGTTGAGGATACCGGCAAGGGAACTATCGATGACGGTTTGCGCTTTGGCAAACAAAAAAGCAGGAATTCCGGTCCCGATTATGGCAATGATAATAATGTATTTCATTTTGCCTGCAGGCACCTTTTTGATATGCTTTGCAGCAAAGGGAAGCAAAACGATAAATGATACAAAAATCCTGATTGATCCAACCACTACGCTGGAATAAACTTCCAGCCCCCTTTTTATGAGGATAAAAGAAGTGCCCCAAATAAGTACCAGGATAAACAGGATGCCCCAGGATTTATACTTTGGTGATATTCGCAAAACGCTTTAAATTAGTCGATAGCAAAAGGATGAATTATTGACGGGCAAAAGTATTAAAAAGATATTCGGTATTGCTCAAATTAGATTCTAAATAAATTAGGGGCATATTAAACCAGTTTTATTAAAAAATGTACTTTAGTGGGCTGTTTTTATGCTTTGGGCCTGTGTAAAAACTTTTGCATTTTTTTGTGATTATTTAAGTCAGGTTCAGATAATGTTATATTTTTGCACTTACGTCTGGCATTAAAATTAGTATGGGTAAATTTCTACACTGCACGGAATATAAGCTATTACCACTAAAACCAGCCTGTTTATTCAGGTTCGGTCAATACTTTTCTCTACTCCCAATTTACTCAAATACCACTAATCTATTAAAGGCTTGTCAATTAAAGTTTTTTTCACCTTAATTGATGCGCCAAATTTATGTTTGCATAATTTTGAAGTAAGAATATGTTTTGAAGCGAATGAACAATTAACTAATTATTAACTAAATACTTGAGTATGAAACACAAAATAGAGAAGATCATGATTCCCCCATGACATTTTTGAGGCTCTGAAGTTATTGTGGAATTGAAATTTTAACATTAAACAAACGATTAATTTTTATTTTTAACTAAACAATTTATTTTATGAAAAGAATTACAAGTTTTATTCTGTTGATGCTCTTTATCGGCGCAACAGTATTTGCACAAAAAATGACCCACAAGAGTAGGGCTGAGATAGAACAGTTTAAAATGGAGACACAAAAGCTAGCTTTGCAGAAAGCTGTAAAGAGCAAAACGGCCAAGGTAACTGTTGATGTCGACCCGAAAGCTGGATCTCCAGCTCCACAGTCAAAATTTTTATATGATTTTCAGTTTGAATGGCCATTAACCAATCTTCCTTACGGATTAAGTGTAGGTATTGAAACTGACGGGCAGAACATTTATACCTGTCATTGGCAGACTGATACTATTTATCGCTACGATATGTTGGGTAACTATACTAGCTGGTTTATTATCCCGGGTGTTAGCCTTATGAGGGATATGGCTTATAACGAAAGCACCGGTTATTTTTATGGTTCAGCAGCAACTACTACTGTTTGGGAAATGGATTTTACTAATGAATTGCTTGTTAGCACCATTACTGCCCCTACAGCTATAAGGGGCGTAGGTACTTATTCCGATGGGGGTGTTGATTACCTCTTTGGAAATAACTGGGGAACTGATGTATTTGTTTTTGATGTGGCGACTGGTACTACACTATATAGCTTTCAGTGCGGTGTAGCAGGCGGTACAGGAATTGGAGACAGTTATTATGGGTTTGCCTATGATGATTACTCTGTAGGTGGACCTTATATCTGGGGTTATGCCCAGATAGGTACTAGCCTTGAGTGGCTGATCCAAATGGATGCTGCAACCGGTCTTGAGACAGGCCAGGTTTATGATGTAGGTACTGCTTTAGGACATGTTGGTCTTAATGCAGGTGGTTTGGCAATAACCCCTCCGGGTACTTTTGCTGCTTATCCTACTGTATGGTCTTTATTTGGTATAACGCAGAATACATCCATGTGGGCAGTTGAACTGAGTGCCCCCAATCCTTGCTCAACCCCTATTTCTCTTACTGCAACAAATATTGGTGATACCTCTGCTGACCTTGGTTGGACAGAGACTGGCACTTCTACTTCATGGGAAGTTGAATACGGTGTTGCTGGTTTTGTTCAGGGAATGGGAACAATTATTTCACCTGCAACAAACCCACAAGCACTTACAGGTTTAACTACATTAACGGGATACGACTTTTATGTACGTTCCGATTGTGGTGGTGGTTCTTATAGTGGATGGTCTTCACCATTCAATTTCACCACAACAGGTGGTGATTGTATGTGGGAATGTATTGGAGTTGATTCCTTTGGTGATGGTTGGAACGGTGCATCCATTGATTTTGTTGTTGATGGAAGCGTTGTTGCAAACTGGGCTGGTCCTGCTACTACTGGGCCTGAAAGTTATTTATTCCCAATTTTTGATCCTTCTGTTATTGATATAGTTTGGAATGTTGGTTCATATGATAGTGAAATTACCTATGAAATATTTGACAACTTGGGCAACCTTATTTTTAGCGATGGACCAAACCCCACCGGAACAACTGGTTTAGCTGGTTCATGTGCTGTGCTCTTTACTAACGATGTTGGTGTTCAGGCTATCACTTCACCTAATACAGGTATGATGCTTAGTGATGCAGAGCCCGTAATTATTGAAGTTAAGAACTTTGGAACTAGCGATCAAAGCAATGTTCCCTGGGAAATTACATGGGACGGGCCAACAGGTCCTAATTCATTAAACGGAACTATTCCCAGCCTTGCATCTGGTGAAATAGTAACTATTGAAGCTGGTACAGCTGATCTTTCTGTATTGGGCGACTATGCTTTCGAAGCCTGTACATCATTAACAGGTGATGAGCAACCCGAAAATGATTGTATAATCAAAAATGTCTCGCATCTGGAACCTTCATACTGCCTAGCTTCTACAACAAGTGAAGATGAGTATATCGGAAACGTACTTTGTGGTGCAATTGATAATACCAGTGCATGGCAAGGCGGTGTAGCAGACTATACGGATATGTTTACTACAATTGCTGCTGGTGCATCCGAAGGTATCACCGTTACCAACGGTGGTAACAACTATGCTGCTGACCAAGCTACTGTATGGGTTGACTGGAATGATGATTTTGAATTTGGTGTTGGAACTGACGAAGAGTTTGTTTTAACAAGCGATGGTACAGGGTTAACCTTTACAGGCGACATTGCTGTTCCCGCCGGAACTATTGATGGTATGCACAGAATGCGCGTGAGGATAACTTATAGCACTGCTCCTGTTCCATGTGATAACGCAAGCTATGGCGAAGTTGAAGATTATTCAATCAATGTTGGTGGTATCCCCCCTGCAGTAGATCCCCCAACAAATTTTGTTGCAGTAGTTCAAAATGAGACTGACGCTTATCTTACATGGGAATATGACAATACCCCACCAGAAGGTATATGGCTTGGTTACGATGATGGATTTAATGCTGACGGCATTGGCCTGACAGCCGGTGGATTATTCTTAACTGCTATTCGTTGGGATGCTGCCGACCTGGTACCTTTTGATGGTTATGCCCTTAGCAAAGTTAGTTTCTTCCCAAGAAATGATGCAGGTTCTGCAACAGCAGTCTTCGTATTGAAGATTTGGACTGGTGCCCTTGCTTCCACCCTTGTTTACGAACAAGCCCTGGCAAGTGTAACATTCGACGAATGGAATGATATTATGCTTGACACCCCTTATATGGTTGATGCCAGCGATGAACTCTGGGTAGGTTACTCAGTTGACGCTCCTGAAGGTGATTTTCCTGCCGGAGTTGATGCAGGCCCTGCCGTTGCAGGTTATGGTGATATGATTTCATTGGATGCTGCCACCTGGGTTTCCATGTCAACTGAATATGGCCTCGATTACAACTGGAACATGCAAGCTTATGTAATGCCCCCAACCGATGGAATGGAGTTTGCCGGGCCAATGGTACTTGAGCAACAAGCAATCAATAACAACAGCACAGTGCTTGCATTAGGTAAACTTACACCTGCTGCAAATCCAACGATGGAAATTGAGCGTAGTTTTATTGAGTTTAATATCTATAAAAATGGTGATGTGTTTGCTACAACCACTGACCTGGAATACACTGATATGGGACTTGCCATAGGAACATATGTTTATGATGTAACCGCTGTTTGGGATGAAGGCGAATCAGAAGGCGCTGGTGAACAAACCATCGTTATCGAAGATCCTAACCCTGGTGATGTATGGGAAGACTTTGAAGCATATACTGCAAATGATTATCTCGTGCAACAAGCCAATGCAATGGGCCGCGACTACTGGACCACATGGAGCGGGGCTCCTGGTACAGCCGAAGACCCATT
>CAZBDF010000227.1:0-7393 GCA_964490385.1 uncultured Lentimicrobiaceae bacterium
TTAAATAAGGCAAGTATTTCACCTTCCGAAACATCTTTGTACGATTGACTGATGGCATCCACTTCGTAGCGGGAGGCGCCAAAGGAAATGCTGAACTTGCGCCGTTTGCCCACTTTCGTAAACATTTCGCGGGTGATGTTTGTAAACACATTTTCGTAACTGTCGATGTAAATCGCATGCCCCTTGATCAAGTCTTCGGAGGTTACCGGGTTTAGCGATATACGTTGCGTAAGTTTTTCACGCTTTGGCCCGATTTCATTCAGGGGTTTTCCTGCGGCAATATGTTCGGCAACTTTTATGAACAGGTCGTGCGCCGAAAAGGTGAAAGTGTCAGTATCCTGCATCAGTTCAATCTCGAAAATCCCTTCAGGGGCATGGTCGAAAATCAGCGAAAAAATTCCGTTGTCGGTTCCAATAAAATAATAGCCCTCATAATCTACTACAACGTGAGGCATTTCAATAGTGGCATCTGATGTGATATCCACAATATGAATGGTGTTTTTTGGAAACGAAGCAAAAGTGTTTTTTAAAACAAAAGATGCGCTGTTGAGGTGATAAGGAACAACACTGTGCGAAATGTCCACAACCACAGCACCAGGTATCTTCGAAAGGATCGCCCCCTTTACCATTCCTGCATAATGATCTCTGATGCCCCAATCGCTGGTTAACGTGATAATAGCCATTTACTGTTTCGAGATATTAAGTTTTAATTTAAAAACTTCAAAATTAGTAATTCTTACCAAGGTCGATTACAATTTTTGATAATTTTGGTGCGTCAAATTTGGAAGAAGTTATTTTTGATAGGAGATTGCTGGATTTTATAGCCGGGAGTTGGAAGTCCGAAGTCCGAAGTCCGAAGCCGGAAGTCGGCAGTCGGCAGTCATCAGTCATCAGTTGGTAGTTTTTTAATGACCACTTTAATGACGGCGAAGCCAAATGACAACAAATGACAACCAATGCCGAAAAACCAGAAATCTTTGATTTCTTAGTTTTTCGAGCATCCTCGAAAAGTAACGAAAATTGAAAATTTTCTACTTTTCGGGATGACGGCGAAGCCTAATGACAATTTATTTAATGACCACTAACGACAGCGAAGCTAAATGACAGAAAAAACCATCTCGATTGATTCCATCAACCCTCTTGAAATTTTTGGTGTAAACGATACAAATCTGGATTTGCTTAAAAAGCATTTCCCAAAACTTAAAGTTATTGCCCGTGGTAGCGAAGTCAAAATTATTGGGGATGATCATCAGATTGAGGCCTTTGACCGAAAATTTTCTTTGTTAATTATGCACTTTGAGCGCTTTGGAAAACTAAGTGAACACAATGTGCGGGATTTACTCGAGGCTGAAGGCGGGGCAATGATGCCGGATAATTTCTCCGCTTCGGATGTGCTGGTTTATGGAAAGCATGGAAAGCTTATTAAAGCTCGCACGCCCAACCAGCAGGTGATGGTGGACAGTTGTAAGAAGAGTGATCTGATATTTGCCATTGGCCCTGCAGGGACCGGAAAAACCTATACTGCTGTTGCCCTGGCGGTGCAGGCACTTAAAAACAAAGAGATCAAACGTATCATCCTCACCCGACCAGCAGTGGAGGCCGGCGAAAACCTTGGTTTTCTGCCGGGCGACCTCAAAGATAAACTTGATCCATACTTGCAACCCCTCTATGACGCTTTGCGTGATATGCTTCCTACCCAAAAATTGTTAGGCTACCTCGAAGATGGTACCATCGAAATTGCCCCGCTTGCATTTATGCGCGGACGTACTTTAGATAATGTATTTGCCATTTTAGACGAGGCGCAGAATTCAACAGAAAACCAGTTAAAAATGTTCCTGACAAGGATGGGCCGCTCAGCCAAATTTATCGTTACCGGTGATATTACACAAATCGACCTTCCGAGAAACCAATCTTCGGGGTTGATCCAGGCATCCAAAATCCTTGACAACATACCAGGAATAAGTTTTATCTACCTCAATGAGAAAGACATTATCAGGCATAAGCTGGTGACAAAGATTATTAGGGCCTACGGTGGCTCCGACGAACAACAGAAGAATTATAACAATAAAAAAGATAAGCATGAACAACACGGTAATTAAAACAGATTTCACCTTTCCGGGGCAAAAAAGCCTTTACAAAGGAAAAGTAAGGGACGTTTATAATATTGATGACGAACTGCTGGTAATGATTGCCAGCGATCGTATCTCAGCTTTCGATGTAGTACTGCCAGAGGGGATTCCTTACAAAGGACAGGTGCTCAACCAGATTGCATCTAAATTCCTTGACGCTACCCAGGATATCGTCCCTAACTGGAAATTTGCCACACCCGACCCAATGGTTACAGTGGGCCATTATTGCGATCCTTTCCCTGTAGAAATGATCATTCGCGGTTACCTCACCGGAAGTTCGTGGCGGACTTACAAAAAAGGGGCGCGTGAGATATGTGGTGTTTCAATTCCTGATGGGATGATTGAACATCAGCGTTTCCCCGAACCTATTGTAACACCAACTACCAAGGCCACCGAAGGCCATGATGAAGATATTTCAAGAGAAGAGATCATCAGCCAGGGGCTCGTTTCGGCTGAAGATTATGCCTTGCTGGAGGAATACACCATTGCGCTGTTTAAGAGCGGAACAGAAATAGCCAAAGAAAAAGGATTGATCCTGGTGGATACAAAATATGAATTTGGTAAAAAGGATGGTAAAATTTATTTGATTGATGAAATCCATACACCGGATTCATCTAGGTATTTTTACCTCGATGGCTATGAAGAAAGACAAGCCAGCGGAGAACCGCAAAAGCAACTTTCCAAAGAATTTGTACGCGAGTGGCTGATGGAACATGGTTTCCAGGGACAGGAAGGACAGGACATTCCCGAAATGACGGATGAATTTGTACGCTCGGTTTCCGAAAGGTATATCGAACTATATGAAAACATTACCGGCGATACATTTCAAAAAGCTGATGTGTCCGATGTATTAAATCGGGTTGAAGCAAATATTAATAACTATTTAAAATCCAGGTAATAGATCCCTCTATTGTTGTATAGCAAGAGGCTATTTCCACCAACTAGTACACAAATTAGTAACATTATTACCTCGAATTATTGAATTTGACATTTATGCTTTAATATTTTTCTTGAGTCCACTCCAAAAAGTAACTAGTTTGGACTAAAGTCCCCCGCGTGGTTGGTTATCAATTACCCCGGGCTTAAGCCCGGGGTAAGTCAAACAGCTAGCTTTTGGGGCTTTAGCCCAAATTTGATTTTTTGATGATTTCTTCTTTGGAGAGGGTTCAGTTTTTAACGATTTACAATTTACAAATAACTTTTAACCATTAATTTCTTTCCATAATGAGCAACGATTTTTTTCAGGGATACAAGGGCGAGGCACTCGAAATTTTAAAAAAGTACAATGTAAGGGTTTGGGGACAAGCCTCGGTAAACACAACACGCGGTGCCTTTGAGGGCACTATTTTGCCACGTGCCGAAAACGACGACGACCAGCATATCGTTATGAAAATCCCTACGGGGTACAATGTGGGCATCGACATTACCACCATCACCGAAATGGTGGAAACGGGCTATAAAAAAGCCAACTACAAGATTCCTGAAAAGGAATTTCCATATACTGAAAATTTGCCCAGTGTGAAACTTTTTGGCACTGGTGGAACCATTGCCTCAAGGCTCGATTACCGCACCGGTGCCGTTATTCCGGCATTTTCACCAGGGGAACTCTATGGTGCCGTTCCTGAATTGGCTGATATCTGCAACCTGACTACCGAAAAAGTATTTGCCGTTTTTAGCGAAAATATGGGGCCCAAGCAATATATGTCGCTCGCAAAGGCCATTGGCCGTGAGATTGAAAATGGTGTTGACGGTATTGTGATAGGGCATGGTACGGATACTTTACACCATACCGGGGCAGCACTCACCTACATGGTACAAAATTCGCCGATACCTATTATTTTGGTAGGTTCACAACGTTCATCCGATCGCCCAAGTTCCGACGCTGCACTAAACTTGATGCATGCCACCACTGCTGCCGGTCATTCGGATATTGCCGAGGTTTTAGTCTGCATGTTTGGCCCAACATCCGACGAATATGGATTATTACACAAAGGTACCCGGGTTAGGAAAATGCACTCGTCCTATCGTTCCACATTCAGGACTATTGGCGATACACCCATGGCAACTGTTAGCCGCAAAGGCATTCATCACATAAAGAAAAATTACAATCACCGTCGCAAGGATAGAAATGTAACCATCAAACCTTTTTTCAGCGATAAGGTAACCATGCTATACTATTATCCTGCCATGAAACCTGATATTATCGATGCGATGGTGGATTTGGGTTACAAAGGGATTGTGATTGTTGGTACCGGTTTGGGGCACGTCAACAAGGAGCTTTATCCGGCCATCGAAAGGGCACATAAAAAGGGTGTTAGCATGTACATGACCCTGCAGACTATTTGGGGCTACGTGCATATGTTTGTGTATGATACCGGACGCGATATGATGGCAAAAGGAATTATCCCTTCCGGAAATATGCTCCCTGAAGTGGCCTTTATTAAGCTTGGCTGGGCGCTGGGACAAACTGACGATCCCGAAGAGGTGAAAAAGATTATGCTTACGCCGATCAACGACGATATCACCGAGCGTGAACCTTATGATGGCTACCTCGTTTACCAGGGCGGTGTTCCGGGTATCGAAGAGTTTATGAAGAGGATAAGGAAGTAGGTCTGCTTTCAAATATAAAAAATCCCCGGACTTACAGTGCGGGGATTTTTTAATTCATGAATATTTCAGTAGGATTCTCTATTCTTTGTTGGATTTCTTTGTAAAGAATACCTCACGTTCATCACTGCATTCTCGTTTTTGTACACATTGTGCATCGATAACAGCTACCATCACCATGTGAATAATTTCGGTTACTGAACTACCCATTTGTAGAACGTGCACCGCTTTGTTCAAACCGTTAAGTATGGGGCCTATAACTTCCATTTTGCCCATTTCGTGCATCAGTTTATAGGCAATGTTAGCAGCAGTAAGGTAAGGGAAAATAAGTGTATTTGCCGGTGCTCCTGCCAACTTTGAAAATGAGAAGTTCTCTTCAATTAACTCCGGGTTCAGTGCCACGTTCGCCTGGATTTCACCGTCAACCACCAAATCGGGATAGTCGCGGTGCAAAATGGCAGCCGCCTTTTTCACCATATCAGGTATGTTACCAGGATTAGAACCAAAATTTGAATAGGACAATAGGGCGACCCTGGGATCAAGATTGAATTGTTTGACCGCATATGCAGTTTGCATAGTAATTTCTACCAGATCTTCAGCATTAGGGTTTTTATTGACTGTACAGTCAGAGAAAAATACAGGACCTTCCTTGGTATTGATGACATACATTCCCGAAACCAGGGAAGCCTCTTTTTTCTTGCCAATAATATCCATTGCCGGCTTTATGGTATCGGGGTAATTGTTGGTGAGGCCCGAAACCATGGCATCAGCAAAGCCGGTTTCCACCAGCATAGGTGCGTAGTAGTTGCGGTGGATCATTTTTGCAAGTGCAGATTGATAAGTAATCCCTTCCCGCTGCTTTTTCTTGAACAATACTTGTGCAAATTGTTCCCTGCGTCCGGTTTCCCTGTCTGAGCGGGGATCTATAATCTCGACACCGTTTATCTCAAGTTCATGCTCTTTGACGAGGTTACGGATTTTATTTTCATTGCCGAGTAAAACAGGTATCGCTACCTTTTGGTTAAGCACAAACTCAGCTGCTTTCAGCATTTTATAATTTTCGGCATCTGCGAAAACAACACGTTTAGGATCTGCCATTGCCCGGAACCTGATCTGGCGTATTAATGGATTGCTTATGCCGAGTTTTTTCACCAGCAATTCACGATAGGCTGCCCAATCGCTTATGGGTTTGCGTGCAACGCCTGTCTCCATCGCAGCCTTTGCCACGGCCGGGGCAAGACGCGTGATTAGGCGTGGGTCGAATGGTTTTGGGATGATGTATTCCCTGCCAAACGAGAAATTTGTTGCATGGTAAGCAACATTCACTTCCTCGGGAACGGGTTCAGTGGCCAGTTCGGCCAGGGCCATTGAAGCAGCCAGTTTCATTTCATCATTAATCCCAGATGCCCTAACATCAAGTGCACCACGGAAGATAAATGGGAATCCAAGTACGTTGTTTATCTGGTTCGGATAATCTGACCTCCCCGTTGCCATAATCACATCATCTCGGATGGACATTGCATCCTCATAATTGATTTCGGGTACCGGGTTTGCAAGGGCAAAAACGATGGGATCTTTGGCCATATTTAGCAACAATTCCTTTTTTAGGACGCCTGCAACGGATAGTCCAAGGAACATATCGGCGCCGTCAATGGCTTCTTCGAGGGAACGCGCTTTGGTATTGGTAACGAATTGTTGTTTTATTTTGTTAAGATCGGTGCGTTCATTGTGCAAAACACCCCGGCTGTCGAGCATAGTAATATTTTTGGGTTGTGCACCCAGTTTAATGTATAATCTCGTACACGAAATGGCTGCAGCTCCGGCACCGTTGACAACAATTTTCATGTCTTCAATTTTTTTGCCATTCAGTTTCAGTGCATTGATCAAACCAGCCGAGGTGATAATAGCTGTGCCATGCTGGTCGTCGTGCATCACAGGTATATCCAGTGCGGCCTGTATTTTTTCCTCTATCTCGAAACACTCGGGTGCCTTGATATCTTCAAGGTTAATGCCACCAAAAGTCGGTGCGATGGCCACTACAGTATCGATAAACTTTTGTGGGTCTTTCAGGTCAACCTCGATATCGAAAACATCGATATCAGCAAAAATCTTAAACAAAAGCCCCTTTCCTTCCATCACTGGCTTACCAGCCATAGCGCCAATGTCGCCAAGGCCAAGCACAGCAGTGCCATTAGAAATTACTGCCACCAGGTTTCCCTTGGCGGTGTACTTGTAAACGTCTTCCGGATTGGCCTCTATTGCAAGGCATGGATCGGCCACGCCAGGCGAATAGGCCAGCGAAAGGTCACGTTTTGTTGAATAAGGTTTGGTGGGAATGACTTCGATTTTTCCCGGACGTCCCTCCGCGTGGTAGCTAAGGGCGTCTTTTCTGAATAATTTGTCAAGCAGCATGTTGTTTAACTAATTTGTTGTTAATGAAATAACAATGCAAAGCTATGTATATTCTTTTCATCCAGAAAACTTATGTTCTCGCATTCAATACATTCAGGTTTCTGTATTTTTCAGAAACAGTTGATATTCAATCAACAAATGTTAATGTAGAATGAGTATAAATTTTTGAGGGAAGTTGGGGGTGCCTGAAGTTTGGATGAACTAGAGTGCCTAGAGTGAGCTAAAGTTCATAGAGTGAGCTAAAG
>CAZBDF010000228.1:0-7383 GCA_964490385.1 uncultured Lentimicrobiaceae bacterium
AAGTTACTCTGCATGGGGCCATATTTTTGAAATACTGAGGGACTTATTACCTTATAACGCGACATGAATATTTACGAAGAACTTGAATTAAATCATTGAAAGACAGTTATCTAAATAACAAATTAAAACAAATAAAGAAAGCACAGAACCAGAAGATCCCGTGCATTTCTTTTCGGATCATGTAATCCTCCTAACGAATAATGATCTTTTCCTCGATTACTGTTGATTCAGTAATAATTTTTAGTGAATATAATCCCGAGGGCATACCACGAAGATCAAGCTGTGTTACACCATTATTGTTTATCACTTCCTGACTTGAGAAAACAAGTTTTCCATGAATATCGAATACATCAATTGACAAAACCGTTTGTTTACCATTAATATGAACATTTACCAAGCCATCACCAGGATTGGGATAAACATGCAGAAGCTGGTTTTGTGCACCGGAGCCGTCAGATATTCCGCTTGATTTTAATAATACCGATGACATTCCATCTGTACGATACAACTGCTGGTCGGGCATTTGCTGGCTATATTCTATATCGAGGTCAATGGTTTCTCCAGTTTCCATTTTAAAAGCTTTTATCAGAATCAATTCACCTTCTGCAAATCCGTCTTTCACCAAAGTTAATTGATCATCGGCGAAAGCAGCAATTGCATAATTGTCGCTTTTCAAAACCTGGACCATTCCGAAACAATTATCATTTATATCAAAAGCACCGAGGTAATCACCGACATTTAAACCGGCATCGTCAATTAAATTAGCCGGAATGTGGATTAAATGCGAATTGGCCGTAGAAACCGGATCATTCCATGAAGAATTGTTCACAAAACTATTTTTTGAAACCACGGGATCACCTTTAAAAGAGCAGCCTGGATACACTACTGAACTCTCGGAGTCCATATTCAGCATATAAGCTAAGCCAGGCTCAAGCACATTTAAAGTGTAAACCGATTGATTGGGCCAGTACACACCCGGCCCGGCAATTTCTTTAATCATTACAGGCAGGGAGCCTACACGTGCGCCAAATAATTCGTCGATACTTATCGGGCATTCGTTCCAGCACGGAAGTATGCTCCAACCTGCAGGAACAGTTAGCTCAGCAGGCTTTCTCATCCAACCTGGATGTTCAAAATTAAATGCATCACCTGCTTTAATCTTATAGCCAGGGCTATTTGCCCAGCCACCAAGTGTATTTACATTCTGCCCGGGATAGTAAAATCCATCCATTGATGAGATGATGACCACATCATCGCTGTGCTGGGCAAATATAACCGAAACATCCTGATACATGTAATAAACGCTCGAAATGCCACTCCACCCCTGTGGAATCTGGAATTGATTATCATGGATGGGCATGGCAAACATATCTTCGAAGCTTGTTTCCCAGGGATCAATATATGCCAAAATTGCGGTTTGGAAATATCCCTCCTGGTTAATCGAAACATAGTACTCGCCAGAAGGAACGTCTGCAAATTCATAATAGCCATCAGGACCGGAAATAGTAGAAAGTCCAAGGTCATTTATTTCTACCTGAATATTTGCCAGCGGCAGATTGTTATCCCAATTATACACGGTTCCTTCAAGGGTTCCATATTCATCATCACCAATAACGTAAACAGTATAATCATGCACTTCGCCATAATCAAGTGTTTCACATGCATCATAAAAAGGGCTTCCAGAATTTGTCCTTACGCGCATTACGTGTTCACCCGGCTGGCAAGTTTCAGGGATATAAGCAACGAAGAAATACAATTCTTCAGCATACTCCAGGTACTCATTATCGAGGATAAGCTCATCGGGACTAAAACCCAAATCGTCGTTAAAATCAATCCATATACAAATAAATTGCGATTCGTAATTGCTTGAAACTTCAAATCCTACTGCATCTCCACACCATACTTCGGTTGACATATATGTAAAATCGCCATAGCCATATTCGCTACAACCTGATTCGGGATGATAAATGTCGTCAAAGAAGAAATCGTTAATATCCTCACCATACTCGCAGCCATCAAAGTACAAATCTTCTGTACAATATCCCTGCACCATGTAAAACTCCCAATAGGTTTGATCCCCCGCATATACATCCACGTACTCGCCATAAATAGGTGAATAGCCCGGCGCTGTACAGTTCATGCCAATAAATCCGGCTTCCGGAGAAAAACAGTAATATCCGTCTGCATTGGTAGTTTCCGAAACCCAACTGTCGTACAAAAGGATGGTGGCACCAACAATAGGATCGCCGGTATTGTCATCGTAAACATAACCATCCAGCCGGCCATATTGATCCTGCGGGAGCACATTTATTGTATAGTCTTCCACCTCGCCCCACACGTATTCTTCACATGCATCATCAATATCTTCGTCCCATGCAGATCTAAACCTTAGCCGGTGCTCACCGGGAGCGGCATCTTCGAAAATAGAAATATCGGTATAGGCCTTTACACCCGCAATATCAAGATAAAAATTATCAAGCACCATTTCATCGGCTTCAAATTCCATGTTATCATTAAAATCAACCCAGGCCGATACATATTGTCCCTCCATGCCAACTTCAAGCACTAAGTCATAAGTTTCGCCCTGAACTACATTGGCCGATAAATAGGTAAAATCGCCGTAGCCATTATCACTACAACCCGAGTTGGCATTTTCGAGGTTGGCGAGGGAAACATAGTTAATATAGTCCCCATAAGTGCAACCATCAGAGTAGAGTCCGTTGGTACAATAGTCATTTATCAACTCAACACTTCCATTAACTATTGTAGGGATAATGGGTGTCCCATCTGGTTGGCTTATTGTAAATTCAGTAATATTAAATGCTAAAGTACCAAAGTTAGGTGGGTCGATGTTTGCAACAAAATAAACGGTAAACAAGCTTCCGTTGCCATCAGGTCCAGGAGGCGTTAAACCAGTTGTTTCCTGCGCGAAGGTAAAAGTTCCATTTATAGCATCGATTGCTGACCAGGCATCCCCCTCGTTACGGCCGGTTGAATATATGAAATCACCAAATTCATCGCCAACTACATCAAAGTAATCAGGCTCATAACTACATGTAATTTCATAGGAAGCAAGGTTGCTTACATTCTCGATATAAAAATCCACTGAGAAAGCCTCGCCCTCGGATACATTCCAACTGGAAGGTAAAACCCTTATGGTTGACTGGTCGTTTGTTGCATTTAGCACGGCTTCATAGGCATCTATCCGGCCCCAACCCGATTCATTGTCCTTGCCGGGATTATAGATATCAACACACGACATTTGCATTTTATTACGAATTTGAACATTGGAAAGTGAGGGGTTCTCAGCCAGCATTAGTGCAGCAATACCAGCCGCGTGCGGACAGGCAGATGAAGTACCGTTGAAATATGGGTTATAATCGCCCGGGTCATATCCATCGGAGCCTGCAATATCAGTAGTATAGTTTCTTGTTCCGGGTGCCATAAAATCAAGGGCAGTACCATAATTACTCCCCCACCATGTTTCGCCGTCACAACTTGTTGGGCTTGTTCTTTCCCCGCAAGGGCTTAGCGCGCCTATGCAAATTGTATTTGCAAACGAAGCGGGATATGAAGGAGTTGTACTCAAATCAAGGTTCCAGTTGCCAGCCGATGCAAGGAGTGTACATCCCAGGCCAAAAGCATAATCAACTGAAGTTTCAAGAGTTGATGAATAGGAAGGTCCACCAATACTCATACTGAGGATGTCTGCACCATTATCGGCTGCCCAGGTAATGCCACTTGCAATAACTTCCCAGGCACCCGTGCCCTCATACAAAACCTTAACCGGCATAATTTTGGTTTCCCAGGCAATTCCTGCCACGCCTATTCCATTATTCCCTGATGCCCCTACAATGCCGGCACAACAGGTACCATGCGCTCCATTAACTTCTCCTGGAATCGGGTTTGGATCGTCATCATCAAATTGAAAATCATATCCGGGAACAATCCTTCCGGCAAATTCAGGGTGTTCGGTATCAACTCCTGTATCGAGGATACAAACTACCACGTCTTCGCTACCGGTTTGCAAATCCCAGGCTGCTTCAGCATTTATATCAACTCCTGGTGTTCCAACCAATGGTCCGTTGACACTCACGGCCTGTCCTGTATTATTCAAAGCCCATTGCTGTGTATATAAAGGATCGGTAGGAACAGTTGTTCCATGTGCAAGGTAATTTGGTTCTACCATCTCTATTTCGTCCAATTCCGATAATTTTTTCATGGCACTTGATAGATCAGTACCATTTTTAAATTGAAGCACGTAATATGAGAATAAGCCGAATTGCTGTTTTAATCCGGCATTTTTATCCATGTCCTTTTTAAAAACTGGTTTTACAGTTTTGGTATTCATGGATGATAAAACAGCATTAACTGAGGTTGATCCGGTGATCATGGACTTTTCATCCACTTCAACACCTTTAGTAAACTTCACAATCAATTGATCGGGCTGATGCTCCCCTTTGGTTAATTGTGATAAGTGATATTGCAATAGTTCTTTTTTTGAACTTTGTGCATTTACGATTTGTGCTTTTGAAGAAACGTTTCCAAAAACGAAACAAATCAATAACAATAAAGCAGGTAAAGATTTGATTTTCATAGATTAAGTTTTTAAGTGGTTAGGTGTAAAAAAAATAACTGATTAATCATCAAAAGTCTGAATAAACTTATTGTGATTTTGTTAAGCAGATGTTAAAATGGTGAAGAGATGTTAAAGGAAGGGCGGTGAGGCAATGATTTAAAGTGGAAATCGAAAGGGTAAAGCAAAGAAATTGGTATGCCTCTACTCAATCTTCGTTTCCATTTTCCTGAATTGAAAAACCCTGTTTACAGCTAACAATACAAGCATGCTAACAATGGGCATAGCGTCCAATGGGAATTTTTGTGGTAACCTGTTAAAATTGATCAGGAAGTAGAAAAGCAACAAAGCATAGACCATTAAAAACGCCCTGATAAACTTGGTTTTTTCAGCAGGGATTATCCAAAGCAGGATAAGCAACAGCGGGTTTGCCCACAAAATATTGAAATTGAATTGCAATGAAACATGATCGCTCCATATCCATAAGACCAGACATAATAATCCTAACAAGGCAGCTGATGTAAAAATAAACAGGTCGATGCCATTGGATATTTTTTTACTGGTTTTCAACCAAAATACCTTTATGACCAGCAAGAATAAAACCAACCATAAAACTGCCATGGGCGAAGTCAATTCATTTGATTTTCCGACTTGATAAGTGCCATCAAGCAACGTGGCCGGACTGGTAGCCAGGTCGGTCGCTTCTATTTCAGCCATCAAAAAATCAGGCATAAAACAAGATTGCTTTCTACTGATTTCCTGATCGGCAAACGGGCCCAATAAAAGATTTATACCAAACTGAAGCCAGTGCCTCTTTTTAAGATAATGCTTCAATGCCTTGCGATAGCTTATATTGGCAGGCTTGCTGAGTGAGTCGATAGCTGCAGCATTTCCGCAGTGTCCGAGAATAAGTTCTATGATTTTTGTTGAACAATTATCCCTGAAGAAACCATATCTGTAATAGCGGTTTTCGGGTTGGTTGGCTTTTTGAAGGGAGTTGTAGAATGCATTCATTTGTTCATTGGAAAGAAGCAAATCCTGACCCTTGACCCAACGCCCTTCATATTTATATTCCCTTAAAAACGATTTAAAGTTTGTTACAGATAAGGCATATTGTAAGCTGCCACCTAAAAATTTAAGATAGAAATTGGAAGTGCCGGCATCGAAAGTTCCGAAATTATAAACTTCATCAATTTGGCTCACCGGATCGTTTACCCACAGGGCGGTGTGGCCAAAGGTAGCGTACATTGGTTGTGCCGGGCCACAGGTGAGGATTGTTATTTTCGCCTCTTCAGACAAGGTTTGTGATGAAGCTAAAATAGGGAGCAATAGTAGAATGAAACCTAACAGGTTTTGAAAACCTGTTAGGTTTATACCAAATTTTATCAATTTATTCTTCTCTTCTAACAACAGCATAAAAATCGTTTCCAAGTGGCAAGTAGCCCATTTCGTAGCAAAAGTAATACACCTTGCCGGTTTTGGTAGTATAAATATTGGTAAAGAAATCGAAATTAAAGCCTTGTTTGCTGAGCATGTCTTTATGCACGGTATGTTTATCCTGTGGCACAAAGCCATCGAGTATCCTCCGGTTCTTCTTGAGGATACCGTCCACACGGCGCATGTAGTTGGTAACTGTGCGTTTGCTGCGGTTGTTGTAAGTATTGCGACACTGGTCGGAGCAGAATTTCTTGTCAATCCTTCCTACCATTGGTTCCTTGCATTCGAGGCATTTTTGTTGGGTACTCTCCATAGCAATAGGTTTTAAAGATTTGGATAAAGGTAATACAAATCCATTTACAAACGCTTACAAACGCTTAAATCCATATGGAAACGAAAGCAATTACGATGACAAAGAGGGCAAGCGCCGCTACATTACCGAAATTATTGTGAATGATTTGGTGATGCTTGGTAAGGCAGGGTAATCGTTTTAGCAAGTCTGTACATTTCATGATTTGTTTTGTACTTTTGCCGATAATTTTACAAGAGAAACATTATGTTATTACGAATACATCCAGATAACCCGGGCCTACGGCAAATTAAGATTGTTACTGAGTGCCTGAATGATGGGGGGATTGTTATCTGCCCTACCGATACTGTTTATGGCCTTACCTGTGATATTTTTAAATCGAAAGCTATCCAACAAATTGCGCGTATCAAAGGAATTAAGCCTGAAAAAGCCAACTTCTCTTTTATCTGCCACGACCTTAGCCAGCTAAGCGATTTCACCAAACCCATCGACAACAACATTTACAAAATGATGAAAAGGGCACTGCCCGGGCCCTACACTTTTATCCTGGAAGCAAACAATACCGTTCCGAAATACATCCAGAACAAAAAAAAGACCGTTGGTATAAGGATACCTGATAACCAGATCCCGGTGGACATTGTACGCCAATTGGGGCATCCCATCATGTCAACTTCTGTCCACGACGAGGACGACATCATCGAATACACTACTGATCCTGAACTGATTTACGAGAAATACCAGGATTTAGTGGACATAGTGATTGATGGAGGTTTTGGAAAAAATGAAGCATCCACAGTAATTAATTGTGTTAAACACCAGGTAGAAGTTATCCGTGAAGGATTGGGAAGTTTGGATATTTTATAAATCACTGATATTTAATTACATAATAATTCCAGTTTTTATTTGTCAATAAAATTTGCAATTTTTTTAAATAGATATTTGGTATTTAAAATATTGATTGTACTTTTGCACCCCATTTATGGAGATTCGCTAGCTCAGTTGGTAGAGCAACGGCCTTTTAAGCCGTGGGCCCTGGGTTCGAGCCCCAGGCGGATCACAA
>CAZBDF010000229.1:0-7360 GCA_964490385.1 uncultured Lentimicrobiaceae bacterium
TTTAATTTCGTGTATGCCTTTTCGATTTCTCTGGCCTGGGCCAGTTCTTTTTCTTTTGCTTCCCTTCTGGCCTTTTCAACCAATCTCCGACGTTGCATTCTGTCAAAGGCAAAAATCGCAACAATTAGCAACAATCCGTAAATGGCATAAGCCCACCAGGTAAGCCACCAGGGAGGGGCAATTTCAAAACTTACTGAAGCTCCGTCATCGTTCCAAACACCATTACTGTTGGCAGCCTTAACTCGAAACGTGAATTTCCCGGGCGGAAGATTGTAGTAAAATGCTGAACGTAAATTCCCCACTTCACGCCACGAATCATCGTAATTTTCTAATTTGTATGCAAAGGTGTTTTTTGATGGGTTATCGTACTGTATGCCTGTGTAATCAAAGGAAATGTTGTTTTGATGGTGCGAAAGTGCAATAAATTCTTTTGTTGATTTTAAATCCGGTGCATCTGCATTCAAATCGATGGATTCGTCTGCAACATTAAACCCGGTAATATATACTTTCGGTGGGAGTGAACTTTTCGCAATCTCATCAGGATTAAAATATGTAATGCCATTGTTGCCACCAAAAATGAAGTAATTCCCTGAAGTTTTCAGGCAGGATTCGTCTGCATACAACAAACCCTGGATACCATCCCTGAGGGAAAAGTTGGTGAATTTCCTGTCTTCAAGGTTAAAACGGCTGATGCCTGCAAAAGTACTCAGCCATAATACATTGTTCTTTTCATCGGCAAGGATTCCCTGGACACAGGTTGACGGCAAGCCATCGTTGATGGAATAGGTTTTGACTTCGCCACTTACAGGATCATAGCGGCTCAAACCTCCCTGCCATGTTCCTACCCATACTATCCCATCCTTGTCTTCATATATCGAGTTGACATCTTGCGAGCTCAGCACATCACCCTTACTTGGATCAAAGGCATGGCGATCTATCTCTCCCGAATTGTAATCGTATAAAAACAGCCCAAGGTTGGTGAGTACCCATAGCCCGTGATTGGAGCCTTCATAAACATGAGTCACCTCATTTACTGCCGAAACGGAATCGACGAATGAAGTTAAGTTGAAGTGCCTGTATGGGCTGTTCTCTCCATCATCGGCAAACAGGCCATCTGCAGTGCAATACCACAGCGTTTTTCTACTGTCCCAGATTGCATTAAAAATATGGATGTTTTCGGGCAAGAATTCAAATACGGTATCTTTAACTGTTTTCGCGTAAAGGTCATACATCTTAAAACCGTGATCCGATGAAATAAGAATTCTACCCGGATAAATTTCATTGATTACCTGAAGCCATCTTAAATCAGGGGTGAGCTTAGAGTAGGGCATGGGTGTGATGGTTTTTGCATCTGTATCCAGTAAGTTCAGCCCCTCATTTGTGGACCCGTCAGACGAAACAACCCAAACGGAACCATCATTGCTCTCGAAAATCCTGTTTATCCAGCCACTGGTAATTGAAGTTTCATCTTTGGTGTTATAGGCAAACGAACCAAGTATTGTCTTGTCGCTGTATTTCAGCACTCCATTTGTTTCTGTTCCAATCCACAGGTTGCCAAATGAATCAAAATCCAATGCTTCAATATATGCCCGGGGAAGTACATCATTGTTGTTTTCAAAAATTACAAAAGAAGAATTGTCAGGGTTGAAGGAAATCAGCCCCCGGTTGGAAGGAATCCATAGGTTTTGATTTTTGTCGATTTCGATATCCCTTGGGTAGATTTCATAAATTCCATCTTCAAACAAATGTTGCATCGGCCAGGTCTCGGGTTTGGCTGTTGAAGGGTCGTATTTATGGAGCTTGGAGTGGGTAGTGCTTATCCAGATGATACCCGATGAATCGCTTTGAATGCCACTAAAATATTCCTCATTTGCAAGTTTAAATTCATTCTGTTGGAGTTGGCGAAGAATCCTCTCCGTGTCAATTTTAAAAAATCCGCCATAACTCAGTATCCAAATGTTTCCCGACGGATCGCTTGTCAGGCCGAAAACATTTGTGAGGCTGAGGGTGTCAGGGTATTCGAAGGTTTTCATCTGGTCATCGGCCTCATCGTAGTAGATCAGGGCTTCTGTCCCGATTTGAATATTCGAATCAATCCCAAAATAAATCCTGCCATCGTTGTCTTCAGTAATTTGCGAAACTCCCGCCAGGGCATAATCTTGGAAACCAACCAGGTGCTTCCACAAATACCTTTTGAACAGTTTGGTATTTGGATTATACCGGTAAATTCCGTTCATACAACCGATCCACAAATATCCGTTCCGGTCCTCGAGAAGTGCAAACGTGAGCAACTCACCCATTGTGGTGGAATCGTTTAGGTCGGGATGATACCTGGTGTATTCGTATCCATCAAATTTTACAAGCCCACTTTGTGTGGCCACCCAAATGTTTCCGAATCGATCAGCAAGGATATCATAAATCTGGGTTCCGTTGAGTTCATCAAAATGAGTAAGTTTATTGGGCTTGAGCTGGGCATTTGCAGATAAAATCTGCAAGATACCCAGCATAATAATCAGGAATTGTAAATACTTATTCATCCGATTCAAGTTGATATTTGATTTTATTTGATTGTTTTTTAGTACTAAGAATTTACAATTGGGCTTGTATGTCAACTAATAACACGAATCGGGGATAACTGTTCAATTTTGCTTTACAATAGTTTTTAAGCTCGTGAACTTGATGGATTTTATGGGAGGGTTATGGATTTTGGTGTGTATTTTTTTTCTTGAAATTTTGAATTCCAGCAATTTGTCATGCAAGCAGCTACTGAAGTATCCGGCATTTATGTTATTCTTGCAGAAAATTTGATAAGAATCTTAGTATTTTCAAATTAACTTTAAAACAAACCGATTGTATCTGGAAAACAAAAACTATAACAATGTTGCCCATACGGGCTTGCTTTGCGTCGCAAGTTTCAAGTTACAAGTTGCAACATGTAACCTGCAACATGCAACCTGCAACGATTACGAGCTGTTTGTTAGCAGCAAAATTATCGGTAACATGTTAGCAATAGTTGTCCCATAAGCGCCTATTCATGCCCAAATCCATCCGAAATATAGGAATCCTTGCCCATGTAGATGCCGGTAAAACCACCATCACCGAGCAATTTCTTTACCTGGCCGGAATTATTAAGGCTCCCGGAAATGTGAATCATGGCACCACTGTTACCGATAGCCTTGATGTGGAAAGAGAGCGAGGTGTATCAGTGAGGGCGGTGAGTACTTCGATAGAATGGAAAGGTTCGCAAATCAACCTTATTGACACACCGGGACACATGGATTTTTCTTCTGAAGTGGAGCGCTCACTCAGGGTGCTCGATGGGGCAATTCTTGTGGTTTCAGCGGTTGAAGCAGTGCAGGCACATACATTCACCCTGTGGGAAGCCCTGAAAGAAATGAAAATCCCTACGCTGGTTTTTGTGAATAAAATTGATCGTGATGGTGCTGATTTTGAGAATGTGTTAAATGAGTTTTCGGAAGAGTTGGGTGTCAAAATATTTCCACTTGATTCTCCATGCGATGAAGGAAGCAGTAAAGCGTCTTCAATACAGCTTTGGGATGGAGTGAATAATGCTCCACTGAATAAAAGTATGGAATTAGCGATAGAAAACCTTGCAGGACTTGACGAGGAAGTTTTGGAAAAATACCTCGATGATATCGATCTCACGGGAGTTTTTCTATTCAGTAAATTGAAACTTTACACTTCTCAATGCCTGATACATCCCGTTTTATGTGGTGTGGCAAAGAATGGGGTAGGTGTGCAAGCTTTGCTGGATGCTGTTATCGGATATTTACCTGAAGCGAAAATAGGCATTGAAGAACTGTCAGCACTCGTTTATAAAATTGAATATAACGCTTCACACGGTCGGCTTGCACATATCCGCCTTTTTGGAGGTGAACTGAAAAATCGGGATGTAGTTAAAAACTACTCCCAACAAACCGAAGGAAAAGTAGCCAGGGTGCTAAAGTACAATGCCGGTAAGTTGAAGAGTGTGGATGTGTTAGTATGTGGTGATACCGGTGTTCTGGCAGGTTTGCAGGATGTTAGGGCTGGTGATATACTTGGTCAGCCTGGCGATATACAGGATGTTACGATTTTGCAAATCCCATTTTTAACTACGAGGATTAAACCTTTGGCCGATGAACAATACATTGCTCTTGCCGAAGCTTTGATGCAACTCAACCTCGAAGATCCGAACTTAGATTTCAACTGGTATAAAACTGAAAAGGAATTGCATCTGAAATTGATGGGGAAAATACAAATGGAAGTACTCCAATCGACCATCAAAAGCAGGTTTGATATTGAGGTTGTTTTTGAGAAACCGATGGTGATTTATAAGGAGTCTCCAAAAACAGCCGCGTTAGGCTCTGCAAGTTACACAATGCCAAAGCCCTGTTGGGCGGTGTTACAATTTAAGATTGAACCGGGCAACCCTGGCTCAGGAATCACTTACTCTTCAGTTGTGAGTGTGGATAAAATCCATCAGAAATACCAAAATGAAATAGAACAAGCAGTACCAAAGTCATTGCAGCAAGGGATCAAAGGTTGGGAAGTTACAGATATAAAAGTTACGCTGGTTGATGGCGAAGACCATGTGGTGCATTCCCGTCCAGGGGATTTTATTCTTGCTACACCTATGGCTTTGATGGATGCGCTAACTAATTCAGGCACAAACTTGCTGGAACCGATGATGCATTTCGAGGTCAAAGCTGGCGAAGAGCATCTTGGAAGTATTTCCAGTGACCTGCACATGATGCGCGCTGTATTTGCCAATCCGGAATTTCAGGATGGGAAATTTACCCTGAATGGAAAAGTACCTGCCAGCACCTCGATGGATTATAGCTTACGTTTTAATTCCGTTACCGGCGGAAAAGGGAAATTACGCTTGTCCTTTGTCGCTTATCAAAGCTGCACTGACGAACAAGGACAAACCAGGCCATATCGCGGAGTAAGTCCATTAGACCGTAGCCAGTGGATCCTTCATGCCCGTGGAGCCTTCAAGGCTGATGAACGGAAGATGTAAGTAGTTTGGCGTTTCGCGTTAAAAACAATGAGCTGTCAGACAGTTTTTTGTTGTTTTTAATTAGTCTTATATTTCCTTGCCATCGTAGGTTTATTAAGATTTCCGGACAACTGTCTGACAGCTTTTTGTAGCCAGTGGATCCTCCATGCACATGGGGCTTTTAAGGCTGATGAAAGGAAGATGTAAGGCGTTTTGAGTTTGGCGTTTCGCGTTGAACGCCAAACTCCAAATGAAGACCTGGAAGGTTTCATCTCAAAAAACACATTCATAAATAAAAGCATCGTATAATTTATTAGGCCAAACCTTCCAGGTCTCGCCCAATGCCCAATGCTAAACGTTTTAATAACGCCCTTCAATAACCTCCCAATCTAAAACATGCCAGAAATTCTGGATGTATTTCGGGCGAAGGTTCTGAACATCGAGGTAATAAGCATGTTCCCAAACATCGCAGGTCATCAGTGGCTTTAGGCCATCGCGCAATGGGTTGGCGGCATTTGAAGTTTGGATAATTTCAAGTTTCCCATCTTTGTTCTGCACTAGCCATGCCCAGCCTGCACCAAACAAAGTTGCAGCGGCTGTCGAGAATTTCTCCTTAAATGCTTCAAGGCTTCCAAAGTCGCGATCGATGGCTTCAGCAAGTTTACCTTTGGGAGCTGTCTTAGGATTAGGTGAGAAGCTGAAAAAGTAAAAACTGTGGTTCCACACCTGGGCACCATTGTTGAAAATCCCACCTTCGGCTTTCTCTACGATGGTTTCGAGGCTGGCGTTTTCAAACTCCGTTCCTTCAATTAATTTGTTGCCATTGGTTACATAAGCCTGGTGGTGTTTTCCATAATGATATTCCAGCGTTGTTTTTGAAATATGAGGCTCAAGATCACTTAAGCCATAAGGTAATTTTGGTAATTCAATCATTGATGTAAATTTTTAGTTAGTGAAATATTGATTTGATATTATTTAGAAAATTTATTGCAAGTTTCAGGTTACAAGTTTACATACTGTCACCGACGACTGAAAGGAGCCCGTATGGGTTCACCGATCACCACTCACCGTTCACCAATCACCGATCACCAATCATCGTTCACCAATCACCGATCACCAATCACCAATCACCAATCAATCACCGATCAAATCACCAATCACCGATCACCAATCACCGATCACCACCTCCCTATTCCTCTTTCCTGATTACTTCAATTTTAAACCTTGCAACCAAAGCAGCAAGGGCTCCAACAGCGGCAAGGATTGGGGCTATAATTGCACCAATCAATCCTATAGTAACAGGGATTTCGAGGTAGGTCTGCCCTTCTTCATTTTTTATGATTATCCGGTTTACGTTGCCTTCATGGATCAGTTGTTTGACTTTTTTTAAAAGTTCATCACCTGCAACATTGAAATAGCTTTTCTTTTCCATTGTTTTAATTTTCTTCAAAAATATGCAGAATTGAATAAACCCGGAAGGATTATCTGAAAATATTTAATGCAACAATATTTGCCGATTAAATATATTTGCGGGATAAACGATTTTATGAAAATTTCAAAACTTATCAAACAGCTTGGACCCGGCTTGCTTTTTGCCGGTGCTGCTGTTGGGGTATCACATCTGGTGCAATCAACGCGGGCAGGTGCCAGCTATGGATTTGAATTGATTTGGGTACTGATCATTGCAAATGTCCTCAAATACCCTTTCATGGAATTTGCCCCTCGTTATGCAACAGCAACCGGAAAGTCCCTGATTGATGGATATCATAGAATTGGTAAATGGGCATTGATCCTTTATGTGTTACTAACCATTGCCACTATGTTTGCAATTCAGGCTGCTGTTACTATTGTTACAACCGGCCTGGTGATGAGTGTTTTTAATATCCAGGTTCATCCCTCAATTATTACGGCAATTGTTCTTGGAGTATCGATGACTGTTTTAGGTTTAGGGCATTACAAAGCCCTGGATAAGATCATTAAAATTGTGATTGTAGCCCTTGCACTTTCAACCCTCGTTGCTGTGATTTATGCCTTTAGCCTGGGCTTTTTCGACGCTTCATCTTTGTCAGGAAATTTTGATTGGACAAATCATATCGACATCCTTTTCCTGATCGCCTTTGTGGGTTGGATGCCGGCGCCTATTGACGTTTCTGTTTGGCATTCGTTGTGGTCAACAGCCAAAGAAGATCAATTGGGCAAACGGCCAACAATGAGGGAATCCTTGCTCGATTTTAACATTGGATACATTGGGGCAGCAATTTTAGGGATCGGATTTTTATCGCTTGGTGCTCTGGTGATGTTTGGTTCAGGAGAGCAACTTTCTCCAAAGGGAGTGGTTTTTGCCAGGCAACTCATCAG
>CAZBDF010000230.1:0-7347 GCA_964490385.1 uncultured Lentimicrobiaceae bacterium
ATTTCAATCAGGACCTTGCCCAGGTGTTTGAAGAAATCGGTGAAATACATTTCCGGTTTAATGTTAAGGATGGCAAGCAAATCGTCGTTCTTTCGTCAATTATCGACATCGACAATGTTATCGGCAGCGAAGTATTTGCCTATGCCAATCAACAGGAATTTGCTGAGTTTTTAGCATTAGATCTTCCTTATCAAATTATCCCTGAACCTGTTGTTGTTGAAAATGATTTCAGGATGCTCGATCATGTAAATATGGACGAAATTACTGATTGGGATTTTTATCCGACCTACGAAGCTTATATTGAAATTATGGAACAATTTGCCGTGGATTACCCTGACATTTGCCAGGTATTCAGCATCGGCAAGAGTGTTGAAGGCCGTGATTTGATGATGGCAAAAATTTCGGATAATATCGCAACTCATGAGGCTGAGCCACAATTTTTATACACCGGCACCATGCATGGCGATGAACTTGCCGGGTATGTTATGTTGCTCAGATTGATCGATCATTTGTTGTCGAATTATGGGACGGATCCGAAAGTGACGAATCTGGTAAATAGCCTGGAAATCTGGATCAATCCCGCCGCCAATCCCGATGGCACTTATGCAGGCGGAAACAATACAGTAGCCTATTCAACCAGGAATAATGCTAACGGTGTTAATCTGAACCGGAACTATCCTGATCCCGAAGATGGGCCACACCCTGATGGCAATGCCTGGCAAGCCGAAACCCTCCTTTTTATGCAACTGGCCGAGGACAATCATTTCGTGATGTCAGCCAATACGCATGGCGGTGCCGAGGTTATAAACTATCCCTGGGACACCTGGTCCCGGCTATCGGCTGATAATAACTGGTGGGTAGATGTTTGCCGCGATTATGCCGATACAGTGCACCTGTACTCTCCTGCAACGTACATGGACGGTTGGCAAAATGGAATTACAAATGGTTACGCCTGGTACAGCATTGCCGGGGGCAGGCAAGATTATATGAACTATTTCCATCATTGCCGCGAGGTGACCATGGAATTGTCGAACACGAAAAAACTGCCTTCTTCCCAACTGGAAAGTCATTGGGATTGGAATTATCGCTCTTTGTTGAATTATATGGAGCAATGTACTTATGGCGTTTCGGGTGTAGTTACCGATTTGAATACTGGTGAGCCATTGGCTGCAAAAATTTATATCGAAGGTCATGATGAAGATAATTCCTTTGTTTATGCCGAAGATCAATTTGGTTTTTACCAACGTCTTCTGGATGAAGGAAGTTATGACATTACTTTTTCCTTTACGGGATACACGCCTGCTACAATTAAAGATGTTTCTGTTGCAAAATATACCACCATACCATTGAATGTACAATTGGATCCGGGGACACTCACTGCCGGTTTTTCAGCATCAGAAACTAAACCCGGTTTAAACAGTTTTATCGATTTCTATGATGAATCTACAGGAAGCCCGTTTAGCTGGCATTGGCTGTTTGAAGGTGCAAATCCATCCGAATCAAGCGATAAAAACCCGACAGGGATAAAATACAAGCAGGTGGGAAGCTATGATGTTTCGATAACTGTGTTTAATGCAGCAGGGGATTCATCAGTGCTGCACAAGGAGAATTATATATTAGTAACAGATGAAATGGTAATGCACACAGGTTCGTTGGAAGTTTGCCGGGGATTGTTCTACGATTCTGGTGGCAGCGATGGAAACTATCAGAATGACGAGGATTTTACCTTAACTTTCAATCCTGGGGTTAACGGTGCAATGATGTCGGTTGATTTCGAGGAATTCGAGTTGGAAGCCAATGCCACATGTGATTGGGATTGGCTGAAGATATTTGATGGCCCAACAACTTCATCAGCTTTAATAGGCAATTACTGCGGCACTGATTCACCAGGAGAAGTCATTGCCTCCGGGGCAGATGGCAGTCTCACATTCCAGTTTCATTCCGATTATTCCGAAACCCGTCCCGGTTGGAAGGCAAGCATTAGTTGCCGGATGGAACAGGCAATTTCAATGCAAGCCGGGTGGAACGGCATCTCCTCTTTTGTCCAACCTGACGACCCTAACCTGGAGGTCATCTTCGAAAGCATCCTTGACGATCTGGTCATTCTTCAGGCTGAAGATGGAATGTTCTGGCCGGAACAAAATGTAAATTCTCTTGTGGAGTGGAAGCCGGCCAAAGGATATTTCATAAAATTGAATGATGATGTTACTCTAAACCTGATTGGTTCGGTCAGTTCCGACAGGAATATTGAACTGATAAATGGTTGGAACCTGTTACCAATCCTCAGCACTTGTCCGGTGAATATTATTAATTTGCTTGAAGTATCAAGGGCCCAGGTGGATTTTATAATGGAAGTTGCCGGCACTAATATCTACTGGCCGGACATGGGCATTAACACGCTAATTCAGCTTGACCCCGGAAAATCGTATTATTTGAAATCTGGCGGAACAGGAACGATTACTTTTCCTGCCTGTGATTGAAAAGTATAGGAGAGGATTTACTTCCCAATAATAAATACCCAAGATATAATATGCTTTTTATCTCAAACGATTAGCTGATCTAATCAGTCGTTCATCCTTTTTGATGTAAATATTGGCCAGAAATAATAAAATAATTGAAATGAGTGGGAACACTCCACCTATACCATACTGGGCCTGTGTACCGAGTGATTCTTCCAAAGTTGTGGAAAAATAGAATATCCCACCAACCAACAGCACTGTTAAGAAAATACTTAGATAATTCAAACGTATCTGGAGCATTCTCTTTTTGAATTTGAAAATACTCATTACAGTAATCAGCACAATAACAAGCTGCAAAATTGAAAGTGCGAGTGGATACAACCAGTTGGCTGCTTGACCTGTGGCCGTCATTTCGTTGAAAGGGTCGGGGGCGTAATCCCTCACCGAGCACAGGAAAAACTTAATAAAGTCAGTGTCGGAGTAGAAAGTTGCAATTGGAAAGAGAAATATAACTATTCCCAGAACGACCGCAAAAAATAGAAATACAGATTGGATGCGTTGTAACATATGAACAATAATTTTTAGATTTTCGGCTGCAAATATATAATCATTTGAGATTGCTTCGCTAATTATTGTACGAAAGCTATTGTAAGAACATTCGGTTAATTATTTACAATAACAATTTGCTATTGAAATTATTCATTACATTTGCACCGTCATTTCATGAACACCTCATTTCATTTCATCATTATTCTAATCGAGTTCTTAAAATAATCTTATTAACAATAATCTTAATTTTTACATTTAAACATCAAAACTGAAACAGCTGTGATTTCATGAGAAATCCATATTTACTGCTGATTTCAAACAAACGCCATACTACATTCATGTAGTGTGATTTAACACATGCTTACGCATTAAATTTTTATATATGTACGATATTATCGAACTGAACGGAAAATTGCTGGCTGAACTAAAAGCTATAGCAAAAGAATTAAATATTAAAAAGGTTAATAGCCTTAAAAAGCAGGATTTGATTTATCAAATCCTCGACTACCAGGCACTCAACCCTCCAACTCCCCCTCCAGTTGAGAAAAAGGAACCTAACAAAAGCGTTGAACAGAACAGACAACGCACCAAAAGACACCGCTTAAGCAAAGATTCCGGCAAAGAGAAACTTGCTTCCAGTACGGGTGGTGATTCATTGGTAAAATCGGCCGCTAAAGATCCAGCAAAAGATAAGCGGTCGCTTTTCCCCGACAGAAAATCAGAATCTGATAAAGGCAAAAGGGAAGAGAAGAAGGAGCTGACTTTTAGCAGGCCAAAGAAGGAAACCCAAAAACAAGCTGAAAAGCCACAACAAGAAGAAAGCGTACCAAAAGCAGAACTTGTTGACAAAAAGACTGATGAAAAAACAGAAGCTCCTGTTGTAAAAAAAGAGCCTGAAATTCAAAAAAATCAGGACAGACGTGGGCAGGATGAAAGGCAGGATCGCGACCAGCAGCGTCCCAAACAACAACAACGCCGAAAAGAAAGCAATAGCTTTGAATTTGAAGGCATCGTATCAAGTGAAGGGGTTTTAGAGGTTATGCCTGACGGTTATGGTTTCCTCAGGTCTTCGGATTTTAACTACCTGAACTCAGCTGATGACATATATGTATCCCAATCTCAAATTAAACTTTTTGGCTTAAAAACCGGTGATACCGTTGAAGGTAGCATCAGGCCGCCAAAAGATGGAGAAAAGTATTTCCCACTTATCAAAGTAGAGCGCATCAATGGTAGGAACCCCGAAGAAGTCCGCGACAGGATTCCATTCGATTATTTGACCCCATTGTTTCCTGAACAAAAATTTAATCTTACCGGGCACAAGGGCGAAACCGTCTCAACCAAGGTGATTGATATGTTCACACCCATTGGCAAGGGTCAGCGTGGCCTTATCGTAGCCCAGCCAAAAACCGGAAAAACGGTACTGCTGAAAGAGATCGCCAATGCAATCGCCAGTAACCACCCTGAGGTTTACATGATCGTTTTGCTGATTGATGAACGTCCCGAGGAAGTTACTGATATGGCACGCAGCGTAAGGGCCGAAGTAATTGCTTCAACCTTTGATGAGCCGGCTGAGCGCCACGTAAAAATTGCGAACATCGTTTTGGAAAAAGCCAAACGAATGACAGAATGTGGCCACGACGTGGTGATTCTATTAGATTCGATAACAAGGCTTGCCCGTGCTTACAATACTGTTTCACCAGCATCCGGAAAAGTTTTATCTGGGGGTGTTGAGGCCAACGCACTTCATAAACCAAAGCGCTTTTTTGGTGCTGCCAGGAAAATTGAAGGTGGTGGATCATTAACAATTATTTCTACTGCATTGATCGATACCGGCTCTAAAATGGATGAAGTAATTTTTGAGGAATTTAAAGGTACCGGAAACATGGAGTTGCAACTCGACCGTAAATTGTCGAACAAGCGCATCTATCCTGCCATCGACATTGTGGCATCAAGCACCCGCCGCGATGACCTGTTGATTGATAAGGAAATGTTGCAAAGGATTTGGATACTTCGCAATCACCTGGCCGACATGAACCCTGTAGAAGCCATGCAGTTCCTGAAAGACAAAATGCGTTATACACAAACTAATGAAGAGTTCCTGATTTCGATGAATAGTTAGGAAAGTTTTCAAAATAAAATAACCATGGGAGGTAGTTTGATTTGTCAGACTACCTCTTTTTTTTACCTATAGAAAAGTTCATTTTCTGCTATGGGTCATTAAACAATTTTGAATTTTGGATTTTGAGTTTTGGATTTTGTGCTTTGGATTTTAACTCCGAACTCCGAACTCCAAACTCCAAACTCCACACTCCACACTCCTCCCCTACCACCTCCTCACCTTAACACTCCCTACATTTTCGCCATCCAGGATGACACTGATGATGTAGTGGCCCGATGGGATTTTGTTGCCGTTGTCGAAATCGGAGTGCCAGCGCATTTCAAAATTGCCGGGGATAGTAAAGGTGTCTAACAGGGTTTTTACCGGGCGGCCTTTCAGGTCGTGGATTTTCACGACACAATGCCCTTTTTTGAGCAGGGTGAATTTTATTGCCGTGCTGTACTCGAAAGGATTTGGAATAACCTTAATTTCCCCGCCAAGGTATTTTGGTGGCCGCTGCCCAATATTTACCGTGGTGTCCACAAATTCGTACGCGCCCATATCAATCCTGCCGTAGGCGATGCGGGGGTTACCGGCAATATCGGTCTCGGGCAGGTGGATGGTATCGTATTCGTGGGTATAAAGAATGTACTTGCCATCTTCTTCTTTGATGTAGGGCGGTTCCATGCCTTCCTCATACATTGGAGTTCCGGTATTTATGCAGGGTGATTCCGGCAGCAGCTCGTAAGGGTGTTCTCCCTCGCCTTTAAACATGGGATTGCCCTCGATGTTGTTTACACCATAATGCAGGATATTGAAATTTTGCTGGTTCCATATATCATCCAGCCCCTGCTCTATCAACGAATAGTCGATGTAAAGCACCCCCGGTTCGCCTACCGGAGGTTGGGCCACCAGCACAATACTGGGGTGCTCGTTGCCAAAGATTATAGAGTTGTAAAAACGTGAGGTCATGTTATCCAGTGTTGTATAGGAGCCGGGGAGGTTGTTTTTGTTTATATTATCGGCAATGGTGACATTTGTAATGTTATTAACACCACCGCCAATACCAAAAGTTGCCAACTGTTGCAGCCCACCCCAAAAATCACGGCTTTCGTTTTTAGATATGAGAATACCGGCAGTTGTTGAAATTAATGGATTTGTCTGGATATACGAATTTCCTGAAACATAACCTCCCCCACTGCCAAAATCTTCCATGTAATATGAATTTTCCTGAAATGAGCAATTCTTCGCTATGATAGCATGCCTAATTGGTTGATCTGTATAATAGGTGCTAAATGAAAATCCACCCTTGTTGTTTTTTGTATGTATATTTTCCAATGAAATCCAATCCCTCGATAGGATTTCGGCTCCTCCTGCATCCATTCCAATGCAGTTTTCAATTGTAATATCTTGAAGCTGTATATCATAGTAAGTCCTATCTAAATGAATTGCCCCAGAGTAGGTATAATAATCATCAATAAATGAATTGCCATTAATTAATTTTAGTTTTTTCAAGGTAAGCGAATAGGATGCTGAATGGGCACTGTAATGAAACCAGTTTTGTTCGGCATCCAGTATGCAGGTATTCATATCCGCCCCTTCTATTGTGGTATTGCTGCGGGCATTGATGGGGAAAATTTCACCGTTTACTGAAGGGCTATAAGTGCCAGGTAAAATATATACTTTTCTTCTGTTATTTGTATCAGGGTTTATTTTTGTCATGGCATACCAAATGTTTCTTAACGGTTCTTCCGAGCTAAGCCCACTATTAGAATTACTACCATCAGGGTTAACAAACACATCAGCTTCAACCTGATCGATCATGGCATGGTTCGCAATTAGTTCGATGTCGTAAACTGGTGAGCCAAAGTCATCAACATTCAATAAGCAATATCCGTGATCAGAAATAGTTGTAGCCGAATCAACTACATACTGTGTAAAATCAAGGCTTATGTGCTTGTAAAAATCATTTCCCAGAATGGAATGGTTAAAATAGATACTGTTAAGTTGTATTGTATCAAATGTTAATCCATTACCACCAACACAACATAACCCACCACCTCGTTGGTTTGCAATATTATTCCGTATCGTTGTTTTTGATAAAAACAGAACAGCATATTTTGTATAGATACCGCCACCAAACCTAAAAGCCAGATTTTTTTGAATAAGGCATCCTTCAACATTCATATTCGCGTGATCAAATAATAATCCCCCACCTTTACCCCTATAATTTGAAGGGAA
>CAZBDF010000231.1:0-7344 GCA_964490385.1 uncultured Lentimicrobiaceae bacterium
ACCTGTCCTAATCCTGTCCGCATACGTCAAGCTCTTTTTGTCGCTTGCTTGTCCTGATCCTGTCCTATTCCTAGCCGATACCTGTCCGATACCTGTCCACATGAAAACGTAAAAAACAGACTACCCCCCCCTGGGGGTATGGCTCACTATTATTTATCCCTCGCGTAGGTCTGTACAACTTGTTCCTAATGAAATCTTTCATGCTGGTATGAAAACAGCGATAGAGTGTTACATTCCCAATGTTACATTTTCAGAATAGGTTTAGTGAAGGTCAAAAGATTGTAACGCGTGGTGTTTTTTTAAATACTAAAAACTTCTAAAATATTCTTATTATGCAAGCTTTCGGGAAAGTGCGCCCTCAAGGCTTGACGCCTAAATTATTTGGCTTTTGGTTTCCGTCAAGGGTGACGATAGAACGCTGTCACCCCTGACTACAATCTGACAATTTTTACCGATAAAAAAAACGGAGGGAAGAACGCTAAACTTTCCAATTCAGCGTCAAGTCATCAATACTGGATGTCACCTTTAGACCCTTTATCTTTTTACCCTTTGAATTTTTAGAAATTGGGCAGATATGCTGATGACATTCCGGGGTCATGTTTCCCGGGTGCGAGCAAGTACCGTCAATTTCTTTATGTCCGCAATTCTCAAAAGGTGTATATAGTTTTTTGCTCATAAGATCAATTCCTTTTTTTCTCTTGCAACGCGTCCTTCGTCGTCAATATAAAAACCAAAAGAATAGCCAAGCCAAGTAGACAACGCGCCCGATCCGAGGGCACTGACTACTAACATTTCTCCAATAATTGCGCCGTTCTTTCTTGTGATTTCTTGCCAGATCGCCGGGGGAAAAGTTGCGAGTTTTGTTACCTTTCTCTCTTGTTCAGACTCTGCCAGTTCTTGATCGCTTGCGGATTTCCCTAATCCAAGCAAGGCTTTGAGACCACGGCTAAAACGTATTTTAGACTTTCCACGGGTTGCGATTGCATACTCCTGAAACAAACGCCCTGCTTGACGATCCCCTGTCTGATATAAGGCTAGTAGCTGCATGGGGCTATAAGATTTCCCCTTGCTTTCTTTGTAGTTCTCCGAGGTCATTTCTGCCTGTAAGGTGTAATCTTTTGCGAGATATTCGCTTATTTTGTCGTCGGTTGCCTTGACCGCCTTTACACCGTGCAATTCAGACGCGTGCAAGCCCTGTTTTGAGAGAGACTTTTCCCATAAAGAATAAATCCTTTTTTCGAGTTCCTGGACGTCAAGCCCTGGACGCATGAAAAACACAGAATGAAGGTGAACATGCCAGCCGTTATTTTGTCCGTAGGGTGTTTCCCAACTGTCAATATTTCCCACAAAGCCGGTATCTTTTCTTAATTTCTTCCATGATTGGGCACTACGCATAAAAGTTACCGCGTCCTTCATGGATCCAAAATTATTTATGAGGCTATCCCCGCGCTTGTGTGACGCTGTGAAGGTTACAAAATAGGCTTGTAATTCTTGCGCCGCCGCTGCTTGTAAAGCTTCTTTGATTTCTTCCTGACGTAGCATAGATATTTTTGCACTGCAAACAGGGCAGATCCAAAATAAACCACATGCCGCTATACCTGATAAGTGAGACTTTCCCGTCTCTTTGTCAAGCATAACGCTTGCGCCTTTCGGGAGGGCGTGTTGGCAATAAGTGATTCTATTATTGGGGAGTAATTCTTTAGCCGTGGCGAGTAATTTATATCGCTTTAGCTTGCTTATCTCTCTGTAGTCAAACTTGATTTCAGGACTTTTAACGGGGAATTCCGTAGTAGGTGTACCAAGTAGAACGACGTCACGCCCTGGGGGTGCTTTTATAGCAACGCCGGCATAATTTGAAGATGTTGGTTTAGAAGATGGGAGTTTAGCGGTATATACGTTATAATGGGGTGACATTGGATACTTCTTATATCCGGTGTGTTCAGATAACAATATATTATCTGTCGCCTTGAAAAGCCGTGTTTCGTAGCACGGTTTTTTCATTTAAGTAAGCGGTAACACTTTTAAAGAATACCATAAGTTTTCAGATGACTTATCCCCGCCTTCGATCCGAAGACCGAAGACGGGGTATTTTGTTACGCGTAGTTACAACCTAGCTCGTAACCTTTGCCTTGTCCGCTTTCCTTGCCCTGTATTCTCTTTGCTTGTGGGCACCGCTGCAAAATTCTCTTTGTCCATTTTGTCCGCTTGATATTACGAGATCGCAAAAACGATACTTGCAACGCTTCTTTTCTTTTGGCTGTTTTGCTGTTTTCATTTTGTTATTATCCTTTTGTGACGTCAAGAAAAGTGTCACCCTGGACGGGCATTACTTCCTCCTGAACGTGTGCAACATTCTTGTTTTGATCGTCTTCTAATCCTGCCAGTAAAGCCTCGTAAAGCCTGTTAGGGTTTTCGGACTTTCTGAGTAATTCCTGAAACATTTCTTGCCCTTTTTCGGCTTCTGTCATGGTTGCATTTATTGGGCTTCTACCGTCCCCTGGTATATAGCTGTGATCCGCTGCAAATTCCCGCGCCGCCTGCTTTTGGGCTTCGGTGGGTTCTGCTTTCATGGTCTCAACTTCTACAGGTTGGGAAGATTTGCGTCCGGTCATCTTTTGCGCCGCTGCAACCATCCAAGCCGGGACGCCTGTCTTTTTAGTTTTCTGTTTTCTTGGGGTCTCTTCGATGATTTCACCTTCTAAAACTACACCTGACATTGCGAGTGTTTCAGCGTCTGAAATTGGAAGATATAACCGTGATTTCAAACGGGCTGTAGTTCTCGCTGCAAGGATTTGGGCAAGCTGTGATTTCTCTTTCTCCATGTTCGATTTTGCTTGTGCCTGGGCTTCGCTGAAGAGATCGTCTTCGATACTTTGGGCTTCGATTTCTGAAAGTGTATTTTGGTCTGTGATGTGAAAACCATAAATGCCTAAGAAGTTCAAAGCAGTCATTATTCCGATCCCATAAACCACCGCCGCGCCCATTTCTGGGGTGACCGTGGTTAGTTCTTGCCCGCCTGTTAGCAATCTAGCAAGAGAGATACCAACCACGCCCACGAGATCCGCTATAAGCAAGAGCAAACTAACTGCCCTTTGTGGCGTGCCTTTTGCTTTGGTGGTAAATACTAACAACCAGACAATGGCACCTCCATCGAAAAGGGCAAGGGCAAAATAAGGGGTTATGGGGTCGCCTGGTAAAACTTCTCGCACCTCTGCAAGGGTGAGGGTTGCTGTCCACATAAAGACAACTAAAACCAGTCCATAAAATAAAATTGTTGAGATAACTTTCATCAAAGATTTCATTATTTATTTTCTCCAATAGTGCAAAATGTTGCTTTGATATAGCCAGTCAAAACCACTTTCTTATTTTCGCGTTTCACCTTCAGCCAGTCCCCAAATTCTAAGATCGTCAATAGATCCCCGCGCTTGAGTACCTGGACAACGCCGCAAGAAGTAGCACCGCAAGTCCGAATGTTCAAATACTCCGCTGCCACTGTGCAACGCGTGGTAGTTTCTGTGGGCGTGGGCACGACTTCTACCGCTTGCGACCGCTCAGGGCATTCCTGGCGCGTCCGGGGCACAATTGCGCTAGTGGTTTGGATGCAAGAGATCGCAAAAAGTGCGACCGCTGCAATGATAAAAATTATCTTGCGTTTTGGGTTCATACTGCCTGACCTTCCCCCGAAAACAAAACCGCCTCCGGGGATAATTCCGAAGGCGGTTACTGGTACAATTTATTGATGTTGGATCGTCCGCCTTACGGATGATTTGATTAGGCTTGGTGAGAAGTTTCTGCTTCTTATCAAGCCGTTTTTATTACTTGGTGATTATAGCTTATTTTATTACGGCTTACAAATCTTATAAGACCTTATTTCTTCATATAAGGCTTATATAACTCTATGGCTCTTGTAACTTTTCAACAGTCTTTGTCTTTAATTCTATCTTTCCTTCATTGTAGTTTTTCATAAAATACTTGATAGCATAGCGGCCAACTTCAGAACGTGTAAAACCGGTTTTCTCTACTGTCTTTTTAAACTCTTCTAATTCACTTTTGCGGATGCTAATAGAAAGCGGGACCATTGGATCGTTTTTCTTCAGTCTGGATTTGCGCTTCTTTGGTGGTCCCTGATACTGGGGTATAAGACCGTCTAATGCGCCGCTTTCATCTTTTTTAGACATGATAATAGCTCCTCAGTTAATTCTTGATACTCTTCAGATCGTTTATTTTTTGGATCGTATTCTATGACGCTCTTTCCCCTTGCACTAGCTTCTTGCACTTTCACAGATCGCCCAATTCTGGACGATAAAACAGGATAGCCCGCACCAATCAAGGTTTCCACGGCTGCGGTATGATGATTTAGCCGCCCATCGTAGAATGTGGGCAAAATTCCGATAACCTCAAGCTCTGGATTGTATTTATAAATTTCCTGCAATGTCTCAAAATACATCTCAAGCCCTCGAAGGTCAGCGGCTGCGGGTTGACTGGGAATGAGTACAAAATGCGCCGAATTCAAAACATTCAAAGTTGATTGACTTAGAGAAGGTGGGCAATCTATCAAAACAAAATCAAAACCTGTAAGGCTTTCAATGGCTGGTTTCAAAACGTCAATCGGCCTTAGTCTCTGAGTTAGCCCTCTGTCAGTTTTAGCCAGTGTTAGATCGCTTGGCGCAAGACTCAAATTATCAGACAGTGGCTTGATAATTTCCTGCATGGTTTTGTCGCCCTCTTCAGTGCCCCCGAGAACGTCCGATAAGGTCGGTTTCTCACCGGCCAAGCCACAAGCACCGGTTAGGCTGGCCTGCGGATCGCTATCAATCATAAGGACTTTGTACCCGCGTTCTGATAGTGCGGTCCCTAGTGCGTGCGTAGTGGCTGTTTTGCCTACTCCGCCTTTAAGTTGTCCTATTGCGATTATATCCATTTGCAAGCCTTATATGAGTTTTAGGACTTACGCAAAACTATCTATTTGCCACAGAGCATTAAAATGACTACTGTATAGAGATGAAACCAAAAGAGCGAGTTACACGATTAGATTATTGTCAATACCTGCTTGTCAGTCAAATCAACTACACGCTGACGAACTTTGCCGATCATACGGAGAAATTCAGCCACGATACAGCCAATCGTTATCTGGCTGGTGATGAAATCCGACCGCGGTTGGTTTGGGAGAACGTTCAGAAACAAGTTATCCGAAGCCCTTATGCTTTCCTTGCCTTTGATGACACAGTAATCGACAAGCATTTTTCTAAAAGCATTGAATTAGTCCGCAGTCAATACAGTGGCAATGAACACAAAGTCATCAAGGGCATTGGTGTGGTCACTTGTGTTTACGTCAACCCACAAACTGATCAATTTTGGATTATTGATTACCGCATTTATGATCCAGACGGAGATGGCAAGAGCAAATTAGATCACATGAAAGATATGTTGCTCAACTGTGTTCACCAAAAGAAATTGCCCTTTTGGGCTGTCTTGATGGATAGTTGGTATGCAACCAAGAAAATGATGTTGCAGATTGAAAAGTTGGGCAAGATTTATTATTGCCCGCTCAAGAGTAATCGCCAAGTTGATGATTCTGGTGGCTCAGAGCCATATCAACGTGTGGACAGTCTTGAATGGACTAAAGCTGAAGAAAAACAAGGCAAACTAATTAAGATCAAAGGATTTCCTGGTGCTAAGAAAGTGAAACTTTTTCGGGTTGTGCTGTCTACACAGCGCACGGATTACATCGTCACGAATGAGATGGAGCAAGATAAGGTGGAGGTCGTACGAGATGTGTGCGGCTTTCGCTGGGAAATCGAGCAGTTTCACCGTGAGACAAAGCAATTGACTGGAATTGAAGATTGTCAGTGTCGAAAAGAAAGAATAGTCCGTAACCACATTGGCTGTGCTATCTTGGTTTGGGTTCGGCTCAAAGAAGTAGCTTATGAAACGCAAAGAACTGTCTACCAAGTCAAGCATGACCTTTTGAGCGACTATTTGCGCCAACAACTTAAATCACCTACTGTTCAAATGAGATTTGCGTAAGTCCTAAGTTTGTAAGAAATTATAAGCATTATATACCAGGACAAAACAAATCAATAAAACCGCTCAGCACGTCCCCACGGGGCACAATCGCTCAGGATGTCCATCGCTAGACTTTAGCAGGACACACTTTGCAGGGCCTAGGTTGTGGGCGTTTAGGCTGGTTTTGTGTTAGGTGTCCCCGGCACGTTGGGGGATAACATTTTGCGTTGTATTTTGATGTGTACTAACTCCCCTTACTGCCGTACTCTTGACCTACTTTTAACCTACTTTTGCCGCACGGGTGTTATAGTTTGTAACATTTCCTATAGCCACATTAGTTAGGTATCTACCCAAGTAAACATCAGAGTATTTCAACAAGGAGCACTAAGTGGAAACAAAGCAAAAATCGACGAGACGGAAAAATTTTCTTATTGTAGCAACTCTTGGTTTTGCCCTAATGTGTATTTTCTTTTGTATTTATATTATTACTTCCTCGTCTCCAACAACAATGGAGAAAGTAACTCCACAAGCAGAAGATAAAAATATAGCGCCAACTATTGTGAAATCTACTAGCACAGAGGTTGTTACAGTTACAAATACTCCTGTTCCAGAACATTTTATTAAAGAAATTGGCATTGTAGCTAATGATTTAGGCTCCAATATTTTGGATATCAGAGAAGAAAACTTGTTAGGCATAGAAAATCCAAAAGGTGAAGGGGTACTTGTCTACGTTGAGCAAACCAGGTTTTCTGGTGTAGAACGATATATTATGTGGCTTGTTCTGGATGAAACAGCGTATCCGCTTAATGGAACTACAAAAGATGTGACACCTTCTTTTCCTTGGCCACGTGAAGCTCCAGAAAATATTTGGTCTCGTACTAATTTAAATAAGTATTCAGCAGCAACAGACGTCATTGAAATACTGTTTGATTTACCATCTAATCAATCCCCTGTGGATGAAATGAGCGCATTAGAGCAAATGGAAATAGCGTTTGATGGGGGCTATACTAAAGAGAATATTCAGAATAATCTTGATGCAACCATGAAATTATATAATCTCTCTATCACTGAAGAAAATTATAAGCGAGCAGGAAGTGTTCTTGTTACTTTAAGAAAAGAATATGGTGTGATAGAAATGGACATTCTGAAATGTATGATACAGTCGCATGTTTCAGGAGTTGACATTAGTTTTCCAGATGAGGCAGCAATATGCACTGCTATTCTCTCGCCTGAATAGATCGCTCATTTTCTGCCCTTTTTGGTTGTCCTAATCCTGTCCTATTCCTGTCCTATTCCTAGCCGATACCTGTCCTAATCCTGTCCGCATACGTCAAGCTC
>CAZBDF010000232.1:0-7312 GCA_964490385.1 uncultured Lentimicrobiaceae bacterium
GATTTATTTGAGTTTTGGTTTTTGAATTTTGGATTTTCCAAGTCCGAAGTAGAATTTTTCAATTTAAAGACAGGCTCTAAATAGTTAATTGACGTTGTTTTATAAAAAAATCAAATGGATAAAACAAAAAAGCCAACATTGCTGCCAGCTTTTTTAAACATGTTTGTTAAACTGTAATTTCTATCTGTATTCCCTTACGGGTAGCGGTGTACTTTCATATTCAGATACTCTTTCTTCAGCGCAATTTCTAATTGAGCTAAGTTT
Source organism: uncultured Lentimicrobiaceae bacterium (assembly GCA_964490385.1). Taxonomy (GTDB): domain Bacteria; phylum Bacteroidota; class Bacteroidia; order Bacteroidales; family 4484-276; genus 4484-276. Next base: position 265 of record CAZBDF010000232.1, read on the forward strand.
GACAAGTATCCACCCAGAAAAAGGAGTTATAATTTAATGTCCCTCTATTTTATATCGTTATCAATTTGTCGTCACCTTTTATATAGCCGGTCAGTTTACTCATGTATTTAACATCAACTCCCAAATCTTTCAATGATGCAGACACATTCATTTTATCTGCACATGCTTTACAAGCTTCTATTGTTACACCTCCTTTTATCAACTTCTGTATCTCTTGCTGTACCTCAACGTCTTCTCCAGCAAGCCTCGTGGATCCGCCCCAAATGATAATTTCTACTTCGTCCCACCAGCCACTCTTCATTGAATTGAGCGAATACATTGAAATCATATTCATAAATGTTTCTTTGTCACTACTCGTCCACAATATGTATAACTTTTCCATCTCTACTTAATTTAATTGATATTTAGTTTTGATTTCTGTTTTTTCACCTTCATCCAAAGATTTCATGTACCCTTTCCATCCCGGACAAAAATTAATGTGCCATCGCCAGAATCTCCCTATAAATGATTTTGGGGCTTTGTCGTGTTTCGCACGAAGTTTACACTCTTCGCAATTTTGCTTTTTCATTGTGGTTGTTTTTTTATGTTATTGTATAATTTCTCTTCTTTTGGATGGCCAACGATTCTTTGGCCCATTCAATAAATTTATTTGAATTCTCGAAAATATCGGGAGGCACATTGTAAAATGACAATACCCTTGCCTGGCTTTTAAATGGTTTTAAAGGAGCTGAACCCTCTTTTAAATATTTGTCTTTGTTGGTATCATCCACTTTCAAATACACCGTATTTTGTGCCGCCATGGCAAAAGCCAAACCTTCCCGGTAAAGCGCAGCACCACCAAACATTCTTTTTACATAAACCCCTTCCCAGGCTGATAGCTGGTCTAGCACATAATCCAGAAAATCCTTTGAAACAGCCATATTGCTGTAATTTTATTATTAATAGAATGCTAGTGTTTAGTCATCCATATTTTGCTGACTGTGAACTGCTGACTGTGAACTGCCTACTGTAGACTGCTCACTGCGGACTGCTCACTGCGAACTGCTTACTAAAAACTAGTTTTCTTTATTTTCTACTATAGAGTTTAGATGCAATCCAGGCACCAATAATCATCTCTACCCAGGCAATCGGAAACAATATGAAAGCGGTTGTCCAATCTCCTAAGCCTGTATTTACTGAGGCAATCCAAAAGATACCGATGGTGGCGAATACAGTTATTGTAGCCGAAATGAATATCGATTTGAAATTATTCCCGAACGCTTTTGCGGTAGTCCAAAAAATATAAACCAAAACTACCGTTAAGATTGTATCCCACAATCCCCATATCAAAGCATTACTAATCTCCATTGGTCCGATTTCCACCCTGTCTCCAAAAAATGCTTTCATACGTGGAAAGGCAACCAGAACAGCTCTTCCTACCTCAGCGATATTAATCCATATACTGGTTATTAATGTGATAATTACAAATTGTTTCAGTTTAAAATTCTTGTTTTCCATTGTTAATTGTTGTTTTTTTAAATTATTGTTAAAAGTTTGTATAATAAAATATTTTTAGTGCGGTTATTTTTACTAGATTCTTCGCTACGCTCAGAATGACAATGCTCTATATAACATTGAGGTGGGGAGGGATTGGCTGGCGGCGAAGCCCCAGCCAATCCCTCCCAAAAACCACAATCATCTGTCATTCTGAGCGAAACAAAGTGAAGCGAAGAATCTATTAACGGAACAACACAACTCCCCGGTCAACACTGTTTTAATGTTTCATTCTTACACCGAACTAAGGTGAACATACCCTGCTCTCTGTGTCTTCTCCACAAGTTTTGCAGTTGAAACCTTGTGCCTCGATGATTTCCAATTTTCAATCCAGGTGATAGATTTGACCAAAATGTCTGCAAAACCAAATACCCAAAGGATCCTTGCAAATATAATTACGTAATAGTTTGCAAAAAGCCCTCCAATTGTTCCGACAATAAGCAAAACCCACCAGGCGTTTCTGTTGATAATTTCACTTAATGTTTTCATAATAATTATTTGTTAATATAACAAAGCGTTTGCTTAGTTTTTGTGTAAAAAAAAGTTACAGATTCTCAAATGTCGATTCAATAAAATCATCCAATTGTTGCTTATCAGTTGCTTTCGAACTAACAGCCAATCCCGCCAATGAAATAGATAAAAAGCTAACCTTCTTAGCAATAGATTCAGCATTCGTATCTGAGGCCATTTCTAATTTCTGAGTAAATATTTCGTTACGCCGATGAATAAACTTGTGTATTTCTAATATAATCGTAGCATCGGTTTTATGGCCAAATTCAGCAATTGTATTTACAATAAGGCAGCCTTTATAAACTTCACTATCCCGCGTAAATTCAACGAAATCGTAGAAATATTGTTTAATTGCCTGTATCCCATCTGATGATTGTTCCATTTTATCAACTATCAAATTCAGTTTGGTGGTGTACATTTTTATGCTTTCAAGAAAAACACCCTGCTTATTCCCAAAGCTCGAATAGATTGAAAATTGATTGATGCCCATCTCTTTTTCAAGCATCCGTGTGGAAGTAGCCTCATAGCCATTTCGCCAGAATAATTCCATCGCCTTTTCAATCACTTCTTCTTCGATATATTCTTTCTTTCGTGGCATAATTTTTTATTTGCGCTGCAAAACTAAGCATACGCTTAGTAATAAAAAAATATTTTTGAATCTTTTTTTTTTGATGACATGAAACGTTGATTGATTTCTGTTTAATAAAAGGTAGGTAGGGTTACTCTTCTTGCATTGCCTCTGCCTCTTTTATAATTTTAACAACTTCATCAGGAGGGGCTGTTACTCTTCGATTCTTCAGGTCAATCCAAAAACCTTCAATTTTCACAAGGCAGGCAAGTTTCCCATTTTCCTTGAAAACCTGGTGGGTAGCACCATACTTTTTGTAATCATCCGAAAAATAATCAATATGATAATCTACTCGGATAATTTCGTTCATCCGCACCTCTCTTTTATACGCTATGGTAGTTTTTGTAAGTACAAATCCAATGTTTAGCTTCACAAGCATATCAACCGACAGCCCGTTTGATTCCATGAAATCAATCCGTGTATGATCGGTAAAATCAAGATAAGCCGAGCCGCGTAAATGTTTATTTGGGTCAACATCCGACCACTTTACCTGGTATTCTTTTTCAAAATTTTTCATATCATATACGTGTTGTTAAATTTTTAATTGCCCAATAACATTATCGATTGTTTCATTTTATAGCTTCTTCAATTTTCTGATAATAGGCACCGGCTCTTTCCTCAGAAAAGTGGTCAATCACCAGTCCTGATATTCCAAATAGTGCCACGGCAATTGCTACAGCTTTCATGGTTGGGCTATTTGAAAACCAAAATACAAGCAAGGCAAACGCGAAACTCACCGAAGCAATGATAAGGGTTATTGTGTACATATATTGAAATCCTTCAACCCTTTCTTTTTCAGCCTGAATAAAATCCCCGGGATTTTCGGAATATGCTTTTTGGAATTCTGCAATCCTATTGGCATTGGAATAATTCATTGTCAAACCAATACCAATAAACATAATTGCGATAACAAGTAGCGGATACAACATTGCTTTTGCATTTGGTGTTGTGCCTACTTTATAAAATAGAATAGCCAATATTAATATTACTATTCCAGAGATAAAAATTAGTCTTCCTTCAAAAATTTCGCCTTTGGCCCAGGCGATGCTGTGTTCTACAAATTCCATAATTTTTTTATGTTACGGTTTTACTTCCTGCATTTTTCTTACCTGTTTCAACAAGGATTTTTTTGGCATAAATGGAAGCATACCCATCATCATTTTTTGCGATGTTGTTAATCCGGAAACCACATCAAGTTTGCCCTTCAACATTCCTTTATACCCGTCTTGGGCAACACCGCGTGCACTTGCAGTTTTATCAAACATGGAGGTCTTATCCATGCCTGAAACCGCCCCAAATTCTGTTTCGGTGGCACCGGGCATCAGGTTGGTTACGGTGATATTCGTGTCGTGTAACTCTTCGGCTATGGCATTGCTAAAGAAAGTTACATAAGCTTTGGTTGCATAATAAACAGCTTGCAATGGGCCCGGCATATAGCTGGCTGTTGAAGATACATTTAAGATTTTACCACTGTTTCTTTTTACAAAATCGCCGAGGAAGAAACGGGTGAGTGCAGTTAGTGCAACAATGTTGAGGTTAATCATGGCAAGGTCTTGTTCCCAAGCTCTTTCATGAAATTTCCCTAATCCGCCAAATCCAGCGTTGTTTATCAAATAGTCGATTTGGATACCAGCTTTATCTATTTCATCATAAATTTCTTTCGGTGCTTCAGGGACGCTAAGGTCTTTGGCAATTACCATCACCTTTACCGAATGTTTGCTCTCCAATTCAGCTTTAAGTTTTTTCAGTTTGTCTTTGCTACGGGCTACAATAATTAAATCGCCCCCTTTTTCAGCATGAATGTTTGCGAATTCTTTTCCAATGCCTGATGATGCTCCTGTGATTAATGCTACTTTTTTCATCGTTTAAATTGTTCGTGTGTATAATAAATTATGTGAGTACTTACTTATTAGTACTATTGGGCAAATTTTTTTTAGAGATTGTATTTTTGAAGTAAAAGTTGGATAATTTCATCTGCATTGATTGATGAGCCTTTTAAAACCGCCGAACCCAGGCCATCGATAAATAACAACAGAAGCTCTGCTTCGAGTGCAGGTGATTCATAAGCCAATTTACCAAATGCATTGGTCAAAGCCATTTTCAGGGGTTCCATTTTCTTATCACTGCTTACCTCCAGTTCCCATTTCAGTTTATACTGAAGTTTCCAGAAATCGTAATCTGATATATCAATCTTGCCGGTCATTTCAATGGTTTTGCGGATAACTTCTTTTGGGTCGTTCTCCATCACAATGTCCACAAACAATGATTTTATCCTGCGTTCACCTTCATCCAATATGGCTTGTAACAAACCTTCCTTATTGGTAAAATGACGGAAAATCAACCCTTCGCTCACACCTGCATGCTTGGCAACTTTGCTTGTAGATGTAGCGTGGAAGCCTTCTTTTGCAAAAAGCTCAAGGGCGGCCTGTAATATTTTTTCCTGTTTTTCGGTCATTTAAAATCCCGGTTCTTTCTATCTTAAATAATTTGTTCCAATTAATTCGTAACTATTTATACTGCTCGCCTTCGCCAAGGCTACGGCGAACGGAGTGAGTAATCGCTCACAAAAGTAATGCTGTTTTTTAAACTACCAAATTTTTTTGATTTTTTTTAGATCTATTACATTTCTATAGGAAACTCATCTTGAAAATGAAATTAGGCTGTTTCCTGGTATTCGATAATGGCCTCGGAAACATTGACCACGTAATCACCAACTTTCTCTGTGAGTGAAAAGATATCGCTGTAGTAAGCCCCAACTTTATGTTTGTATTTCTTTTCTTTAAGGTCGTCGATATGTTTATGGCGCAAGCTATCTCGTTTTTTGTTAATCTTATTCTCAATATCATAGGCATCTTCAGCCTTAACTGTACCATAAGGTTGATTCAAATTTTTATTCATTTCAACAAATGCCTCCTTAACAAGTTCCATCATTTCATTCAATCCATGCCGCTGCTTTTCTGTGAATTCAATTTTTTGCTGGACGTTGTTGTCAATGACCCTGGAAATTTGATAAATAACGTCACCCACACTTTCCATATCATCGATAATTTTTAGCATGGCCCGAATTTCTTTGGAACTGTCATGCGACATTTCTCCTTCAGAAACCTTAGTGAGGAAGGTAGCAATTTCAACTTCAATATTGTCAGTGATTTCTTCGTACTTGGCAATCCGTTGAAGTTGTTTGTCATATTTCTTGACCGAAATATCATGCAAAAGAGGAGAGATGAAATTGAACATTTTCTGGATCCTTAAACCAAAATTTGCAATCTCCTTTTTAGCCTGCATGGTCGAAATTTCACTTGTTGACATCAACCCTGTATCGATATACTTCAAGCGGAATTCCTCATCATCATCTTCATCACTGCGCACCATCCTTGTTGCAACCTTTGCAATTAGCGAAGCAAAACCAATTAAAAACAAGGTGTTAAGAATATTGAAGGTGGTATGAAAAATAGAAAGTGCAATGGGGTATGCCTGTTTAACACTTTCAAACTGATCGATAGTAAGATTGGTTGCGAGGATGGATACACTGTAATACTTTTGCATAAAATGATCGATGCCACGCAAATATGGATGAAAAACAATAAGCATCCATATTACACCAAAAAGATTAAAAATCAAGTGTGCCCTGGCCGCCCTTTTAGCCGAAACATTGGCCACAACTGCAGCTATGTTGGCTGTAACAGTAGTCCCGATATTCTCGCCCAGGACCATAGCCGCCGCAAGTTCAAAAGGCAAAATCCCGTTGTATGCCAACACCAGCGTTAGTGCCATTGTAGCACTCGACGATTGAATAATAATGGTCAACAAGGTGCCTATGGCTACAAAAATGATAACCGAAAAATATCCCAATTTTGTAAAATTGGCTAGAAAATGAAACGCTTCCGGGTCTCTTGTTACATCAGGTACTGCTTCCTTCAAAAACTGAAGTCCGATAAATAGAATTGCAAATCCAATTAAAAACTCGCCCCACGATTTCTTCGTGCTGTTTTTCGAAAAGAAGAATGGAACGCTTATCCCGATTATGGGAAGAGAAAATGCACTCAGGCTAATTTTAAACCCGAGTAATGAAATAACCCAGGCCGTTACGGTGGTACCAATATTTGCACCCATGATTATCCCAACGGCCCCTATCAACGAAAGCAAACCTGCATTCACAAAACTCACCATCATTACAGTAGTTGCCGATGAGGATTGGATGGTGGTGGTGACAAGCAGGCCCGTAAGAATACCCTTAAAACGACTGTTAGTCATCGCTGCAAGGATTTTACGCATTCGATTTCCAGCAACTTTTTGCAGCGATTCGCTCATAAGTTTCATCCCAAAAAGGAACAAGCCGAGCGAACCAACCAGGGTAAGGGCTTTACCAATTACAGA
>CAZBDF010000233.1:0-5109 GCA_964490385.1 uncultured Lentimicrobiaceae bacterium
CACCCAACACCATTTAACAAATACCAAAAAGATTTTTTGTCATTAATTGAATCCTATTTACTGCAACACGGTCTTAATCCAACGAATTTAGGTAAAAATAATTGGGATTTTCGTAGTCCATTGAAACCCATTAGAGAAATAATGAGCAATTGTAAAGCTGTAATTATTATTGGGCTTGAAAGACATCATAGTTATATAGGATATGAAAAAGAACGAAGTAAGGACTCCTCTGAATTAATACATAAATATACTACATCCCCTTGGATTCAGATTGAAGCAGGTATGGCATATCAAGCCGGATTACCTCTGCTAATACTTAAAGAAAGAAAAGTATATAATGAAGGTATTCTTGATTCTCAAATAAGTGATTATTATATTTTTGAGCTTGAGCTTGAAAAGCAATACAAAAAGCTTTCATCTGATTTAGAAGCGATTATTTTTAGTTGGGTAAAGCATATTAAATCAGAAATGTAAACTATGACAACCTATTCAAGTAGTTTTCCTTGACATCTTTAAAAAGCAAAAACTTTTAGCACAAGACAGCCAAATTTAAATGAAAGCTCCTAACCTCCTGAATTTATCAATGTTTCGCTTTCCCACAACAACTATAATAAAGACATAGCTGAACATCCTGAAAAACGCCAAAAAATCACGAACCACAGACAGTCCGCTATACGACATGATCAATGGCATCGCCTTTCAAAATTCAGTGGCCCACGAAAAAACAGATGTTTTCAGGGAAAAGGTCTCTTACGACGAGAAGATCAAAACAGCGTTAGCTTATGCCCGGACGTTGACGGATGATGATGGGAGTAAGGTCAAGTCAAAGCGAATAGAAGCCATCAACAAGGTGGTTGAAAAGCAAAAACAACTTGAAAATTTTGAAACGGGTGTCTTGATCGACATCATGATATCCTACCGCAACATTGAGGCTTTTGATGAAATGCTGGGTTTCATCAGGCAACTGCCCCGCTATGTATTTGAAACCGTGATGGTGCAAGAGCAGTTTGCCTTTGTGCTCAACCGGATCGCGAGTAAAAAGAAACCCGTTGATGAGGTGATGATAAAAGAAGCCGAGAAAGCTTTACGCAAACTGGAGACTGAAGGTAAAGCCAGCAGCGAATCCTACGGAATCTGGGGAAGGGTTTACAAGGATAAATTTGAACGGGCATACAAAGCAAACAAAACCAGTGAGGCAAAAGTCCATTTGAAAAAAGCACTTGAATACTATAAAAAGGGATTTGAATCCGACCCACGAGATGCCTATCCGGGAGTGAATTATGTTACATGCCTTGAATTACTGGGTGAAAACGAAAAAGCACTTCGCCTTGTCCCCGCAGTAGAATATGCCGTTAAATCGAAAATGAAGCGCAAGGAACCCGATTACTGGGATTATGCAACACTTCTCGAACTGGCTGTGATTGAAAACAATTGCGATGATGCCGAAGAATTCTTCTACGAGGCAAAACCCCTTGCCACCGAAAGCTGGATGTTTGGAACCACCCGGGGCAACCTTAAGAAGATCATAAACTTCAGAAAGGAAAGGAAAGAGGACACAAGTGAGGTTGAAAAGATTGTGAGATTGTTGGGCTAATTATGAGTCCGGTCTAAAAGCTGTCAAATTATTACTTTTAGGTTAAACTCAAAGCAACTAATCAGTCCAAATAATATACATGAATTACTTGTTCATCCCCTACGGGGAAACCGGTTATCACACTAAATTTAATTAGCTACAATACTAAATCACCTACGGTGAATTCCACGTAGTGGATTAAGTATTGTAGCTAATATTAACACAACATCCACTATTCCCCGTAGGGGATAGACTGATTTGTCACAACTCAAATATTAATTGTTACAAAATAAATCTACCTAAACCCTTGACTTTTAATCGTTAATTCCTTATATTTGGAGATTAATTCCCGTAAGTTGGTTTTAATTATACGCCCCGACAGTTAACCAGGACTTTTGGAAAAACAATACCCTAGGCTGATGTCTGAATATAAATATCCTGAGCTAAACAAAGTTCAAATAATAAAACCTATCAATTATGACAACCCATTCAATCAATAGTCTTCGAAAAGCCTACAAAGAAAAAAAGCTTACCCTATTTTTGGGTGCAGGGGTATCCATGGGCAGTAAATTACCATCGTGGGAAAAATTGGTGTTATTGATGTATTTTAATAAAATCAGCGAGGAACAGATGCATGGGTGGCGGCCATTTTCAAACTATCTTTATGCAATTGCCGAGTGGCACCTAAAGAACTCTTCAGAGCCCCTGGAAGTCACGGCCAGAAAACTTCGAAAACATTATACTGATAGCGAACAAAATCTTTTTATCAAGGATTTGTATTCGATGTTGTATGGCACATTCTTCGAAATTGGCTATCCTGAGGTACAGATCAGCAAAAATTTCTTACGAAATAACAATACAACCCTGGATGCAATTGCAAAGCTTTGCGAGGCTCCGGGAAAAGGTGTAAACGCAGTAGTAACATACAATTACGACAGCCTCGTAGAGATTGCCCTGGATGCTTTGGGCCCCCAAATCATATTCAGGCAAATTAAAGAGAATGAAAAACTGAAAGCTGAAAAATTGCCCATCTTCCATGTCCATGGTTATGTACCTTTGGATGACTATAAAAGCGGCTCGAAGAGTGAAGAAATCGTGTTTACAGAAGACCAGTACCATATAATTGCTGAAGATCATTACAGTTGGTCGAATTTAGTACAATTACAATTGCTGTCGAACACTACCGGATTGATGGTTGGGCTCTCTCTTACAGACCGAAATGTAAGGCGTTTACTTGATGCAGTGCAACACTCCCCAATCAACTCCACAAATTATGCACTCCTACAAAAACCCGACACAAAAAGACCTGATGATGAAGTATTGGATCAAATTCATCAGAAAGCTAAAGAATACCTTATAGATTTTGAGAAAAGTGGCCTCAAAACAAATATCCACCAAGATGGGATATTGTTTCTCCGGCCCGGTTACAAATCCGCTTACCCTTCGATCAAATCATCAAGATCGGCTGAAAAAGGGCCACAGTACCGAGCGGAAATTTCAGGGATCATTGAGCAGGTAAATTTGATCAACCAAGATCAGCAGGAGTTTGTATTAAAACAATTGGGAATAACTCCGATATGGTATGATCATCATTCTGAAATCCCTGATATCATTAATGAAATTATCGAATAAATCCCTTTCATACAAACTCAAAAAATCGTTAATATCCAATTGAACAAAGGAGAATCAAACCATGTCGAAAAACATTATTATTTGCTATGATGGCACCGGCAACGAATACGGGAAAAACAATACCAATGTTGTAAAAACTTTTGAGAGCATTGTGCGCGACGAGAAGCAAGTTGCCTTTTACGATCCCGGTGTGGGGACTTTCAGTTATCTGGGGCGCAACCTGGGCAAAGGTGTTGGTAAAATCCTTGGCCTGGCATTTGGCGCAGGTCTGCAACAAAACCTTGAAGACGGATATGAATACTTGATGAACCGTTTTGAAAAAGATGATAAAGTTTTCATATTTGGTTTTAGCCGCGGAGCCTACACAGCCAGGGCATTGGCAGGAATGATATACCGTTTTGGTATTCTACAAAAAGGATCAAAAAACCTGATCCCTTACGTTTCAAATATGTATATCAAAAGAAAATTTGACCTCTGTGGCGATTTCGAGGATTCATTTTGTCAGCCATGCGAACCTCACTTTATTGGCGTTTGGGATACGGTTGGTTCGATGGGTTTATTTTGGGGAAAGAAGTTTTTTGACCAGAAATTAAACCCGGATATACTTAATGCATTTCATGCCATGTCCATCGATGAAAAACGGAAAAAGTTCCCGGTGAACATGTGGGATGAAAATGCCAAGCAGCCTCATCAAAATATGGAACAAGTCTGGTTTACAGGCGTCCATTCTGATGTTGGTGGCTACTATGATGAACGCGGTTTATCGGATATTGCATTTGCATGGATGATGGACAAAGCCATGGAATGTGGTATGATTATAAAGGACAACTGGAAGGACAGTTTGGTGCAGGATTGTACAGACAAATTGCATAATTCCAGAAAAAGTTTTTACAAACTCTGGAAAAAGGTTCAGCGGGACATTCCAGATGATGCCAAAATCCATAAGAGTGTTTTTGACAGAATTAGAGAAGTTGAAGATTATAAACCTAAAAATATTAATGAAGCCCACCTTAGCCATGCCGTGTCAAATGAAAGCTATACCGCTTGATGAAGTATTGTGGGAAATTGGTAAGCCGATGAACTTTGCATTAAAAAAGGTTAAAATGAAATACTATAAATCTTCCTCAATAGATTCATTATGAAAACTAAGGCAATTGCTCTTTTCACTTTATCATTTGTCATCACTTGCAGCATGACACCTGCCCAAAACATCCCTGATTTCCTCGTAAACGACCATGCATCCATTGATGGCTCGGAGCAATCCATCCCGGATATTGACGGCGATGGAAACGGCAATTATGTGCTTACCTGGATGGATAAATGATGATATTTATGGACAGAGTTTTTGGAGTGAAGTCAAGAGTTTTGGAACTTACGGATCAAATTACAATGCTACAGACAACAATGATTACCGGCAAGACCAACCTTCCGTAGCTTTGAAAAATAATAGAATTATTAGCACCTAGCGCGACAACCACAGCCAACAATTTGGTTACGACATCTGGGCAAAGGTTAAAATCGATATCTTCAACCACTTCGGGCAGAAGATAAAAACCTTACTAAATCAACCTATGTCAACAGGTTTACACGAAGTTGAATTTACGGTAGGGGATTTACCAGGTGGTGTTTATTATTATGGGATGTTTGTAAACCACAAAGGAAATTCAGATGGATCCGAAAAGGTGAGGGCGATGGTAATCCTATTTTGATTAATTTTTTATACCTTTGATACAACTAATTGATAGTTGAAAGGATCATTAGATGAATTTAAAAGAAATCATAAAAGCTACAAATTGGGAAGCCGTATCCAAGGTTTTCCTGTACAATTACCCAGGCCAGAAAAAGTCCATAAATGGGTATAAAATGGTGTATGAAAAATTAAAGTCCAAACGTCCATCATTATC
>CAZBDF010000233.1:5209-7296 GCA_964490385.1 uncultured Lentimicrobiaceae bacterium
GGAAATGAAAAAAGTAAGGAAAGAACTCGACAACAGTGTGAATGACCACGAGGATCCCATAAGATATGTTATTGTATCAATAATGTCGTTGGAATTGAAATGGAAACTTTTTTTTAACATCTCTGATGAAACATGGTGTGACGAAATTGACTCAGCTACAATTTTCAAACGCGAGAAACACGCTTTGGCCATTTTAAAAACCTTAAATAAAGGCAGGGATAAATCGCATATCCTGGCCAAAATCACAACTAAAAATAAGAAGCTCAAGGTTTTGAAATATTATAAATAAACGAATTTAGCGACAAATTTTCATTTTTAACATAATAAAGATTATCAAACAGGTTCATTTTAATCTTGTAATTTTAGTTTATTATGTTGAAATTTGCTGGATGATGTTTTGTAGCAAGAAATGATAACCCATAGTAAATGTATGAAATGATGATAAAATTTTCCAGACATGCCAAACGAAGATGAAAGCTCTATAAGATATCAGAATCAGTGGTTAAACAAATATTAGCAAGCTCGAAACTGAGTAATGGAAAACATGAGATAATTGAAAATGTATCTGGACATAAGTATCCAATTAAGATTGTTGTTGACGTTGAAAAGGATATTATTACTGTAATAACAAACTATCCGTTAAAGAAAGGAAAAAGTCAATGAAAGTAAATTATGATGAAGAAGTTGATGCGCTATATTTAAAACTTAGCGATCAAAATCCTGATGGTGTTATTGAAATCACCGAAGGGATAAATATCGATACTACCACTGATGGTAGGCTTATTGGAATAGAAATACTGAATGCTTCACAGAAAATAAATATTAATACTTTTTTATCCTACACCCTTGAGTTAGGCGAAGGTATTCTGGGACAAAAAATAGCTTGACCTAAATATTGTTGCTACCAATGCCAAAACGTAAAAGACAATCTAAAAAGCACTTACGTGGCCAGGCCAGGCAAGCTGATGCCACCCCTTGGCTGCAAGCACAAAGGCTGCGCCCAAAAGATCTTGTGGAAGCCTATTCAACACGCTATGGAATAAACAAAAACCTGGCCTACGAAGAACTAATGGAAATTGGATATTACGATGAAATCCTGATCCAGGCCTATGAAAAAGAAGGTGTAAAATGGGAGTACATGGTAGAACCATTGTCGGGTGAAATGTATGTTGTTCCTGAAGGGACCGAAGAGCATGATCTCTATCGCTACCATACAACCTTTTAATTCGCTTATTTACGGATCTGTGCAAATGAAATATTAAACAATGGAAGAAAAACCGGAAATAAAAGTATTTATCAGCTCACGCGATTCGACCTGTGCTGAGTGTGGTGATAACCTGGGCACAAGAGCATGGATAACTCTTAACAGGGAAAAGGGAGCCCTTTGCCTGTCGTGTGCCGACCTCGATCATTTGCTTTTTTTACAATCTGGAGATGCAGCCCTTACCCGGCGTTCAAAGAAATATTCTACATTATGGGCGGTTGTCCTTAAATGGAGCCGTGCCCGAAAACGTTACGAAAGACAGGGATTATTAGTTGAAGAAAAAGCCCTCGAATTGGCAGAGCAGGAATGCCTGGCCGACAGCGAACACCGGAAACGCCGCAATGAACGCGCAGCTATCCTTCGGGCTGAAACCGACAAGGAGTATGTTAGGGGATTTACTGAAAAAATCCGTGAGTTTTATCCCGGATGCCCAAACCGCAAATACAAGGAAATTGCAGAACATGCCTGCCTCAAATATAGCGGAAGGGTTGGCCGCTCGTCATCGGCAAAGGAATTTTCAGCAGAAGCAATTAAACTTGCCGTGATAGCGCATATCCGCCATGCCGAAACAGATTATGATATTAAATTATCAAAAGGGTACGACAGGCTGGATGCACGCTTTTCGGTACAGGTTAAAGTTATGGAAATCTTGTCGAAATGGGAAAAGGATTGATTTGCAAAACATAATAGCGCACTTCACAATACATTTGATTATCAAGGTCAACCAAATAATTCAAAATGAGTAGAAAAATAACATCATGAGAAAACTAGCATCAATTCAAAAAATCAGGACATTGGCACCCATCGAAGGTGCTGACGCAAT
>CAZBDF010000234.1:0-1459 GCA_964490385.1 uncultured Lentimicrobiaceae bacterium
CGCCAATTATTGAGCTGATTGAAAAAGCCGGTGGCCTTCCCGAGAATTTGGGTAAAGTAATTGGTGGTGGCCCCATGATGGGCAAAGCGTTGATGTCGGTAGAAGCACCTATTGTTAAAGGATCATCCGGTATTTTACTTGTTCCCGAAAATGAAGCTAAACGGGCAAGCGTACAAAATTGTATCCGCTGTGGCCGCTGCATCACAGTGTGTCCCATGGGACTGGAGCCTTATTTAATCACACAGGAAGTAATACACCAGATGTATGATAAAGCTGAGGCTGACAAAGTAATGGATTGTATCGAATGTGGCTCGTGCCAATACACCTGTCCTTCAGGAAGGCCCCTGCTTGATTACATCAGGTTGGGCAAAAGCAAAGTTGGTCAAATTATCAGAAGCAGAGGAAAAAATTAAGCTATGGATAAATTACTTACAATATCCGGTTCGCCGCATGTCCATGCCAACGAATCAGTGAAGAAAATCATGTACAGCGTCATCTATGCAATGATTCCGGCAATGCTGGTATCGTTGTATTTTTTTGGCCTCGATGCAGTGAGGGTGATTGCCGTGTCGGTGATTGCATGTGTGCTGGTCGAATATTTAATTCAGAAATACCTCATCAAGGGCGACCTGACCATTAACGATGGCTCAGCCATTGTAACCGGGGTTTTGCTGGCGTTTAATGTACCCAGCAATTTGCCAACATGGATCATTATTGTTGGAGCAATCGTTTCAATCGGAATTGCAAAAATGGCTTTTGGTGGATTAGGGAAAAATCCTTTTAACCCGGCACTTGTTGGCCGTGTATTCCTGTTGATTTCCTTCCCGGTTCAAATGACATCATGGCCAGTGCCAATTCCAAAATTCCCTACGGCCCTAACGGATGCAATTACAGGACCTACACCCTTAGGAATTTTAAAGGAAGGTTTGTTGGCCAATAAAACTGTTACAGATATTATGGTTGCACCCGAAATGCCAACTTACCTCAACGAATTGATAGGATTTCAAGGTGGCTCTATGGGAGAGATTTCAGCCATCGCATTAATACTCGGTGCTGTTTTTATGTTTGTCCGTAAAGTGATTACCTGGCATATTCCTGTGGCTTACCTGGGCTCAGCTTTTGCTTTTGCAGGGATTATGTGGCTGGTCGATCCAAGTTATTATGCGAATCCACTTTTCCATATGGTGACAGGTGGTTTGATGCTGGGTGTATTTTTTATGGCTACTGATATGGTGAGTTCGCCGATGTCGAATAAAGGAATGGTAATTTATGGGATTGGTTGTGGGGTAATAACAATGGTGATCAGGTTTTGGGGCGGTTACCCCGAAGGTGTTTCTTTCGCTATTTTAATTATGAATGCCTTTGCACCAATTATCAACAATAGTTTCAAACCCGCAAGGTTTGGGCAGGTTAAAGCAGTAAAGAAATAGATTTTTTAGATAAAGTTCTTTGGAGGATG
>CAZBDF010000234.1:1559-3167 GCA_964490385.1 uncultured Lentimicrobiaceae bacterium
AGCCCCGACAAAGGAGGGGATAGCGGCCCTGGTTGATTTTGCCGGTGATAGTCAGAAGTCAGAAGACGGAAGACGGAAGACGGAAATCAGAAATCAGAAGTCAGAAGACGGAAGACGGAAGACGGAAATCAGAAGACGGAAGACGGAAGACGGAAGTTAGAAAGGGATGCAAGCCCCGACATAGGAGGGGATAGCGGCCCTGGATTCAAGGAAAGTAAATTAGTAAACAATACAAGATTCAAAATATTCCAATTGATCATGGCAAAAAAAGAATCGACATTTTTGAATATGTTTTTAACACTGCTCATTGTTACAGCGGTGTCCTCACTGGCGGCAAGTGCAGTGTACAACTTAACAAAAGGCCCCATAGCTGAGGTTGCCCGTATGAAGCAGCAAAGAGCCATCGAGCAGGTTATGCCCGGATTTACGAGTTACGACGAAGTCAGGGTGATGCCACTAAACGGGAAAGACTCGCTAAGCATGTTTAAAGGCATAAAGGATGGTGCTGAAATCGGGACTGCTGTTAATACCTATACTTATGTAGGTTACAGTGGCTTGTTTAAAATTATGGTTGGTTTTGATAACGAAGGCAAGATTATCAATACTGAAGTTTTAGAACAAAAGGAAACACCAGGTTTGGGGACCAAAATGGCTTTGCCACCTTTTAAAGATCAGTTTGTAGGAAGAAACCTGGCTGATTTCGGGAAAACCGGAATTCAAGTAAGCAAAGATGGCGGTGTAATTGATGCCATCACTGCAGCCACGATTACTTCAAGAGCTTTTTGCGATGCAGTAAACCGGGCTTATGGTGCCTGGGAAGAAAACAAAAAAGATAATAAATAATCAGGGGGAACTATAATGAATCAAATGACAAATTTTACGAAAGGATTTTTTAAGGAGAACCCTGTGTTTGTGATGCTGTTGGGTATGTGTCCTGCGCTTGCTGTTACCAATTCGGCAATTAATGGACTGGGCATGGGTTTGGCCACCACTTTTGTTTTGGTGATGTCCAATTTTGTTATCGCACTCATCAAAAACCTGATACCAAGTAAGGTCAGGATTCCGACTTTTATTGTAGTAATTGCCTCTTTCGTTACCATAGTCGATTTAAGTATGGCAGGATTTGTTCCTGCACTCCATGAGCAGTTGGGTATATTTATTCCGCTTATCGTTGTAAACTGTGTGGTACTCGGCCGTGCCGAAGCTTTTGCTTCTAAAAATACAATCGGTTCATCAATCATTGATGGTTTGGGAATGGGACTTGGTTTTGCTTTGGCGCTTACCATGCTGGGGGCGGTCAGGGAAATATTTGGGAACTACTCGGTTTTCGGATACAAATTCATCCAGGCTGATGGCATCCTTGTTTTCATCCTTTCACCGGGCGCGTTTATAGCCCTTGGCTTTTTAATTGCCCTCATCAACCAATTTACAAAAAAGGCTTAATCTGTAAAAAATTGAAGTTATGGAATATATTATCATAATCATAGGAACTGTACTTGTTAGCAACATCGTGCTGGCGAACTTTTTGGGAATTTGTCCTTTCCTGGGTGTGTCAGGAAAACTTACCACTGCAAGCGGCATGAGCGGCGCTGTGTTGTTTGTAATGAC
>CAZBDF010000234.1:3267-7283 GCA_964490385.1 uncultured Lentimicrobiaceae bacterium
TTTGCTTTAGCGCTGATCCTTTTTGCCGGCTTACGCGAGCATTTAGAATTAATGGATGTCCCCAAAGGGATGCGCGGAATGCCCATCGCACTTGTTGTTGCCGGAATCCTTTCGCTGGCATTTATGGGATTTGCTAATTTGGTTTCGATTTAGAAATAGGTTTTTAATTACCGGATTATCTTGAACGTATTGGCAACTGTAGTTCGGGGTTAAAAGTACAAAATATTCAAGTTTGTACTGAGCCAATTCGTTAATCCAATATTTCAAATTTTTCGTCAATCTGCCAGCTGGCAGAGAATTTGCGGTGTAGCAACAATACGCTGCGCACTGGATTACCCGTCAAAAACCAACAATGCATGTTATACGCATTGTTGGAAAACAACACAAGAACAGAATTGCATAAATGATCATTTGACAAAAAAATGTAATTTTGAGGAAAAATAATATAAATATGCAGACAGCCTTAGAAGATAGAAAAGTAGATAATTACTTTCAGTTTATGCAAAATTGGGATAATGAATCCAAAAAGAATTTGATTATTAAATTGACTCAATCAATCGGAAATGAAACAAAGAAAGAAAGAGATTTTTCATCTTGTTTTGGTGCTTGGGTTGACGACAGAACTGCCGATGAAATAATTGAAGAATTGCGTGCAGACAGAATAACGAACCGAGAAATAGAAGAATTTTAATGGATTATTTACTTGACACTAATATTTGTATCCATTATTTTAAAGGACAATTCGGTATAAAGGAACGGATTGAGAAAATTGGATTTAAAAATCTTGCAATTTGTGAAATTACATTGGCAGAATTAATTTATGGAGCAGCAAAAAGTCAGCAAACTGAAAAGAATATGAAAGTTGTTGATAATTTTGCTAAAAAGATAGAAATCATACCGATTTTAAATTCACTTAAAGTTTCTGGAAAAGAAAAGGCTCGCTTAAAATCAATTGGAAAGACAGTAGGAGATTTAGATTTATTTATTGGTGCAACAGCAATTGTGAATGACATGACAATGGTAACTAGAAATACTCGTGAGTTTGAACGAATTGATGGAATTAGCATTGAGAATTGGATTGATGAATAAAAGTATTTTTGCCAGCGAAAAAAATGAGCAAATTGTGTAATGATGGTTAATTGTTCCTCATGGTAATTTTCCATGAAACACTTCATCGCCGATGACCCCTTGCAGTTCTCACCTGCTCGCAAATCCTTCCTTCAAATTGCCTCCGAATAATTTTTACGGAGTAAGGCCAGCCCCAAGGAACGAGGGGAAGAGGTTCTGATATTATTATAAGTCAAGGCTTAATTTGAGATGCCTGCCAAATCCTTCCCTAACTATTCTCATAAGTGTTGAAAGTCTTATGTCGGAGGCGTTATTTTCGATGCGTGAAATATAAGTCTTAGTCGTTCCACATTTTTGGGCAAGTTGTTCTTGTGTCAGTCCATTGTTCTTTCTTAATTCCTGAAGCATTACTCCAAGTTTAAATGCTTCAAATCCTTCTTCAAAGCTTTCTCTTTGTTCTGCTCCTCTTTTTCCGTATTCTTCATCCAGGTGGTCAGCAAATGAAGTTAAGTTATTATCTCCTGTTTTTTTCATCGAAGTATTGTTTTTTAAGTTTCTCAGCCTTTTCAATTTCTTTTTTTGGAGTTTTTTGAGATTTTTTCTGAAATCCGTTAATTAAAATTATCACTTTTCCTTTGTCGAAAAATGAAAATACCCTAAAAATATTACTCCCAACTTCTACCCTAATTTCATATAGGCCAGATGAATTCTTAATATGATTAAAATATTTTGCAGGAACTCTTTCAAGTGTTGCGATTAATTTCAGGGTCCAGTTAAATTTCTTTTTAACATCAACATCCAGAGTTTTGTAAAAGCCCAAATAGTATTCCTTGTAATAAAAGATATTTCTTGAAAAATTTTCTTTCATATTGCAAAGTTACCTAATTAGGTAACACTACCAAATTCTTGACTATTTATTTTACTAGAGGGCATCACTACCAGCGAGATGTAAATATGGCCTGTGACCCGGCCATCCAAAAAGAATGCACTCGTAGAAGGGACTATTTATGCCATTGGTAATTCCGGGTTTTGCACTTGCACTGATTCTCTTTGCCGGCTTACGCGAGCACCTCGAATTAATGGACGTCCCCAAAGGAATGCGTGGCATGCCCATCGCCCTCGCGGTTGCGGGAATCCTTTCGCTGGCATTTATAGGCTTTGTAAATTTTTATTTGTTAATGATGTTTTATTTTTAGAATTTGTTTTTGTTATTGAATTGGGTACTAAGAAGTTTTGTCAAAGTGGAGGCGGGTTGCCGCGTCACTGCGTTCCTCGCAAAGTCCGGTGCTACTATAGCCTCATTCAAATTGGTTTTCAAAGAACCGTGACTATTGCGAGCGAAGCGAAGCAATCTGTTGGAAAAATTGGTGCGATACTAGGCTATCACGACACACCTTCAAAGGTCGCCATCCTCTCCTTCGTCGGTAGACGGTATTTGGAAATTGGAAGCCAGAAGTTGATACGCAGAACTCAGAAAAATATCAAACGCCAAACGTCAAATGCCGAAAAACCAAAAATCTATGATTTCATAGTTTTAGGAGCATCCTCGAAAAGCTACGAAAATTGAAAATTTTCTACTTTTCGGGACTCCAAGCGCCCAACGCACTTTCTATTTAGAACCCCTAAAAATTAACCAATTTGTAGCCTTCAAATATGGATAAAAAGATTTTCGTACTATTTTTGCTAATTCAGTAATCAGATACCAAATTACATATGTCCATATTATTTGTTTTAATCATCATCAGTCTAACCCTGGCTTCCGCATTTCTCATTGCTTTTTTTTGGGCAGTGCGCAGTGGGCAGTTCGAGGATGACTACACCCCCTCGGTGAGGATATTGTTTGATGATGAAAATGGTGTTGATGATAAGGAAGTTATCCTGAAAAAGGAAATTGAAACAGTAGATGAGGACTTAAAGAATAAAGATGAAAATAATTTTCACGAAAATTAAATAAACATGGAACACGAACACTTTTCGTATGACAACAAAATTGTAAAGTATTTTGGCTATGCAACCATTCTTTGGGGAGTTGTGGGTATGTTGGTTGGCCTGTTGATCGCTTTGCAGTTGGCTTTCCCGGTTTTTAACCTCGGCCTGGAATACACTTCTTTCGGAAGATTGCGGCCATTGCATACCAATGCAACAATCTTTGCTTTTGTGGGCAACGCCATTTTTTGCGGGGTTTACTACTCCTTGCAGCGATTGCTTAAAACCAGGATGTTCAACGATACATTGAGCTGGATTCACTTTTGGGGATGGCAATTAATTATTGTTGCAGCGGCAATTACTTTGGTTATGGGTTTCTCAACTTCAAAAGAGTATGCCGAGCTTGAATGGCCAATCGACATTGCTATCACAATTATCTGGGTGGTATTTGGATGGAACATGATTGGTACCATATTGAAACGGCGGGTGAAGCACATGTATGTTGCCATTTGGTTTTATATCGCCACCTTTATCACTGTTGCAGTGTTGCATGTTGTCAACTCATTCGAACTTCCGGTTACCTTGTGGAAAAGTTATTCGCTCTATGCCGGTGTTCAGGATGCCCTGGTTGAATGGTGGTATGGGCACAACGCGGTTGCGTTTTTCCTTACCACGCCATATTTGGGATTAATGTACTACTTCCTGCCCAAGGCGGCCAATCGTCCGATATATTCGTACCGGCTGTCGATCCTTCACTTTTGGGCTTTGATATTTCTCTATATCTGGGCTGGCCCGCACCATTTATTGTATCAATCTTTACCCGATTGGGCACAAACCCTTGGTGTGATATTCTCGGTGATGCTGATTGCCCCATCATGGGGTGGTATGGTGAACGGTTTGCTAACTTTACGCGGTGCCTGGGATAAAGTTCGCGATTCGGCCTTGTTAAAGTTTATGGTTGTTGCTATTACCGGCTACGGTATGTAACCTTTGAAGGACCCTTGCTTTCGCTGAAAAATGTG
>CAZBDF010000235.1:0-2336 GCA_964490385.1 uncultured Lentimicrobiaceae bacterium
TGGGTTGACAAGATCTCGAAAAAGAAGAATACTGAAGAAGGAATGCCAACGTAAGATTTTGGCATCAGTTAAACAGTAGGTTAGCAAAAGAAGATTCAATCTTTTGTTATATTTGTTAAATTGCTGAATTGTTATATTGCATAAGATCAGTAAGGTAACAGATTCATACTTTTTGAAGGAGATGCTGGGAATTACTCGTGAAGTTCAAATGTTTGTTCAGCTATCAATTTATTAAAAAGGAGCAATTGAAATTTATAGTCTCCTGCCAGCCTTTTATCTGGTGATATAGAAATAGAACTTTCAATTATCGAAGTACTGTCAACCGGGTAAAAATCGTAGCGCTTACGGTAAATGGATTCTCCGCCGGGGCCAATCCATTCGATGTGGAACATTAGCTCCTGTTCACCAAAAGCAAAACGGTTCTTTATTTCGATGGCGGCACGCACTTTTCGCTTACTCTTCATTTTAAAAATGGAGCCCTCACCAATCAACTTTCCGGTTTTTTTGCTTACTTTTCGGTACAATGTAATTTCAGGTGCCAATTCTTTGGCAACTTCAGGAGTGACTAACAATTCGGGCAACAGAGTAAAGCTCTTTTCAGCTATTAATTCTCGAAAGTAATACAACTTAAAATTGTATTCGCCGGCCTCTCTTTTCTCAGGAGAGATGGATATTGAACTTGTGATGGATGAAGTGGAGTCTCCGGGAGGAACTTCAATCTGTTTACAAAAAAGAGTCTTTCCATTGGGCCCAATCCAATCATAGTGGAACATCAGTCCATTGGCGAGGTGTTTATATTGGTTCTCGAAATCGGTAACAGCATACAAAACAGCACTTTCAATCATCGAAAAAACCAATCCCTCACCAATTCCTTCGCCGGTTTTTTTATCAATCCTTCGGCAAAAACTAATTGTAGCTGAAATATCCTCGCTTTGCTTTGCCGGGTAAGTTATGGTAGCATCATCTCCAACAACGGGCCCATCAATGCGACTGGAACACCCTGCAAGTAATAACAATAGAGCAGGTATCAGGACCAGGAATTTTGTTTTAGCTTTTATCTTTTTCATGCGTGTTCCTCCCCGGCTTTAAATCATTTGGATAAAATAGTTTTTGTTTCGGCGCTTGAGCCCGAAAAACCACTTGCACAATGGAAGCATAATTACCAGCATTACAGCCATTCCAATTAATGATTCTAATACGCCCCCTTCGCGGTAAAACAACCCGAGACGTTTTACAAACACGCCTAAAATTGCCAGGTGGACTGCATAGAAAAATAGGGGTACTTTTCCTGGAATACTAAATACTTTAAGGATTTTAGGCGACAGCATGTTAATGGCAATGAACAGGGTAACCATCAATACCACAGCACCAAAAAACCAAAGGTTCATGTAGAGGCTGGGTGGGTATTTTTGGTCGAGGAAAAACGAAAAAGAACCAAAGTCGGAGAAGTTGGTGAGTGTGCCAAAACCACGGCCCAGGCGTAAAACAGTAGCTACACTAAATGCAGTGCCAGCTATTAACAGGCCCATTAAAATCCGCTGTTTATCGCTTTTCCAAAATAGTAGCCACCCATGTGCCATTACGGATCCAAGTATCGCCAGCGCGAACCACGGCAGCACAGGATACTTATTGAACCCACCCGAATCGACAAATGTTTGCATCAAAACCTGTGACCACATAACATCGGGGTCGTATGGGATTTGAAGTAAAAACGGATGAATTACCAGGATAGCGAGTGCGATAGCCAATTGCCAATACCAACGCAGGTTGATGATTAAAGTGAGCAGGATCATCGAAAAACCGATGGAAGAAATTACCCCGAAATGAAAAGGGTTAAATACACGAAAACCTCCCCAGGATGAGTTTACCCAGATCATTTGAACAAGTACCAAAAAAATACCACGCTGGATCAGGTGCCAGCGGGCGGTCCAATCGGCTGTGCCTTTTTGTACCCTGCGGTGATACGACCACCAGACCATTGCCCCATTCATCATCAAAAATCCGGGGGCACATAAATAGCCCACGTAACGCAGTGCAAACTGGCCCCAATCGGGGAAAATTGGATCGAAGGGATCGAGGTTGATCCAAATGGAATTAAAATAGTAGGAACTATGTCCCAAGAGCATGAGGATACCAACAAAACCACGAAACTGGTCAATATAATCGAAGCGTTGCTTTTTAACTGCTGTGCTGCTCATTTTTTTCGTTTTTGCTTGGCTATCTTTTACTTCGTGTCATTTAGCTATGCTGTCATTAGCACTACGTGCGTCATTTGCTACGCTGTTATTGATTGTCATTTGCGCTACGCGCGTCATTTGTTGTCATCTCGAAAAGTT
>CAZBDF010000235.1:2436-7276 GCA_964490385.1 uncultured Lentimicrobiaceae bacterium
AATTTTCTACTTTTCGGGATGACCACCAATGTCCTTCCTACTGCGGAGGGGTAATTACAAGCAAACCAGATTCTTCATCGGCAACATAAATGTAATTGTCATCCATGTCAACACCCGAGGCATACGTGGTTTCAAGTATCCCGATCATTTTAGGGTTGGTGTAATTGCTCACATCAAAAATCTGAAAGCCTCCCAAGCCACAACACATAAATATCTTTTGGTCTTTGTACATCAAAGCCCTGGCGTAGCCAGGCCCGTCAAAACTTCCAACAACATGGATGTTGGTGGTATCGGCATAATCAATAACTTGTAAGCCAGAAGTTCCACAGGCCATAAAGGCAATTTTATCTTCATCTAGCAGGGTGATTTCTTCGGCGTAACCAGGGGTATGACAGAAACCTGCTTGAGGATAATCTCCATTTCCTCCCTGGAAGTCAGAAATGTTTACCATGGTCATGCCTACTTCGCCACATGCAACCAGCAGGTAAGCCGTGTCGGCGGTTGAAGTAATTCCCTGTGCATAGCCCAGGGTGCTTATATTCCCTCGTGGATCGGGCTGGGTTGGATAGCTGATTTCGGTAATTTTTACCCCCTGTTCGCTAATTGCCGTAAAAAGATAATCTCCAATAATATGAAATCCTTTTGCCGGTTTCATAGGCAGGTTCGAATAACTTGCTTCCGGGTTGTGTGGATCCCCGGCATCAACTACATTCACACCAAAACCACCTGCTGACAGATAAATAGCACTGTCTTTTTTGGCTATTTTATCAGAGTACCCACGCACGCCGTCGTTGATGCTCGACATCATTTGAGGGTTCATACGGTCGGTGGCATCAAGTATCATCAAACCTCCCTCACCTTGCGAAACGTACAATAAATTATCTGCCAACAAAACATCTGTTGCATAACCAAAAGTAGTTAACTGGTTAATGATTTTGTAGCCACCCGAAAGATCTTCCGGGGTAACATAGCCGGGAGTGGTTGGTTTGCCACATCCCATAATAAACCCAAAACCGACCAACAATAAAACAAGCAATTTGTAATTTTTCATCTTCTGTACCTTTATTAATTTTCTAATTTATTTCTGTTGATTTTCGCCCATAAGCGATTGTATTTCACATTAAAACTTAAAGTTATATCTCACTTTTAAACCAAATACATCATCACGGTAGTCTTTTTCGTTGGATACGTAAACCGAATTAATCGGAGACTCGGTCTTTGAATCCCTCATCAACCAGTTGTAATACACCGAAACATCAAAATCTTTAAACAGGTCGATATGGTAGGTAAAATACAAGCGGTAATTTGCATCAACACGGCCGGCATGTAAG
The DNA here is from genome assembly GCA_964490385.1 of uncultured Lentimicrobiaceae bacterium. GTDB lineage: Bacteria > Bacteroidota > Bacteroidia > Bacteroidales > 4484-276 > 4484-276. The sequence goes on from CAZBDF010000235.1 coordinate 3,768, forward strand.
GGATCTTCAATGGGTGTGTAAGGTGAAGAATAATAGCGCATGAGGTAGTTGAATTCCACTTTAAAATCGTTCCGGCGTTTTGCCAATTTCGGAAGTTTCCAGAAAAACCCCAACTCAAACCTGTCTTCAACAAAAGTTGCATCCGGGCCGGTGGTGGTTTCGGGTGTGTCGTAGGCAGCATCATATCCCCTGGCATCGGAAGTTACGTATGTATATCCAATATCCAACCTAAGGTTTTTATGTAAACGTTGATAAAGATTGATGCCATATAGCCAGTCTTTGCTGTCGTATTCGGTGTACCACTCGTTGTGGTAATACCTTGCATGGAACAATGACAACTTAACCCGGGTACCCTTCCAAAAAGTGTTTTGGATATAAGCGCCATAACTGTCTTTCGAAAAAATATAAGGTTGAAAGGATTCGGGAACATATCCATATTCATCCACCCAGGCATCGTCCCTGAAATTGCGGACATAAAATTCGGGGATGTAGCTGTACAAAATCTTCACACTTGCCCTTTTAGTAATATACTGTTGAAGACCAATTCCGTAGTATTCCCAATTTTTGATATCGTTAACAGCATAAAACCGTGGGCTTAAACTTGCGTTGATTTTCGTCTTTAGCTTTTTAAAAATATTGAAAGTGTAAATTCCTTCCAACGAGGGATTGATGATCAGGTCGTCATAAGTCTCGATATCAAAACGCCCCTCATCCTCACCATTCATAAACCTGTCCAGGTATTTATCCGAATACTTCAGGATGTTATTGTCATAATAGAAATTCATGCCCACCCTTAGTTCGAAATGTTTTGCCTTTTTTTTCTTCTTTGCTGTCTTTTCTTGTGCAAGGGCATCACTATTGGGAATAAAAATGATGAGTGCCAGCAAAAGCATAAGAAGCTTCCCTGGTGTAAAATATTTTTTAGATGTAAATGTTTGCATATGCATAGTAGTTTATTTTCATGCTATTTCTCCAGGTTCACGTCCTTCTTTGGTATTAACAAGCGGCCTAACACAGTGTTTTTATCCTGATCAAGGGATAGGATTTCATAGGTATGGTTTCCTTTGGGAACATCAATTACAAATTCGCAGCCTTTGCCCGGGATGAGCGTATTGTCATCTTCATACACGGTTACTTCGGAGCGCCTGCTACTTAATTGATAGGTGTTGATTACCTTGTTGTTTTCTTTTATCTGGACGCGGTACTGTATCCGGCCTTTCATATGGTGGTGATTTTCGACCCTGGTCAATACGCGAAGTTGAGTGGGGCCAATAATTTCAATTTTTAAAGGCTTGTCCATCGAAAAACGATAATAATTCACCGTTGATTCCCTGGTGATTAAATCGATGGGTTCGCTTGGAGATAGTGGAGAAAAGCGGATCCAATCCAATTTCTTTTCCCTGGTAGGAGTGAGCTTGTAACGTGCTGCTACCGAAATTCCATTTTCTTTCAATAGAAGTTCAATGGTGTGATTTCCCCTGCCAAGGTCAATTTCAAAATCCTCGAGCTGGCCCGGAACCCCTAATGAACCATTTTGATAAGTGGTTTTTTTTGAGCGCTCTACATTGCTAAACTGTACATGTTGTTGTTCGCCACCATCAACGGTGTATAAAATCTCGTACCTGATATCCTTGTCTTCATCAGGAACGAAACATCCGCGGGTCATCACACGCAATATTCCGGGCCCCGAAAGGTTTACAACAGATTTTTCCTCAGTACTTAATGAATAGTAGCTTCTGGATTTTTTGTTGCTGATGGTAGTAACCTTCTTCACAAAACTTGTCGGTTTCAGATAACGGACCTTCGATGCTGATTGGGCGTAGTTCCCGTTGCATATCAACATCACAGCAAAAAAGAGCAATAATATTTTTTTCATATAGTTCACTTTTTAGTACTCAAAACTTCTTTTCATTATTTGCTTCGTATCACTTGTTTCAGGGCCGCTATCCCCTCCCTTGTCGGGGCTTGCATCCCATATTCTCCATTATTTTATAAAACAGGTATGTTTTCCTCATCATCTTTATCATGATTTGTTTTTTGGTAGGGAGAAAGTGGAACCGGGTCGGAGCCCAACTGGTGTTGTTTCCGTTCACTAAAATAAACCAAAATAATCACGAGCACTAAAAATATTGTTGCAATTGAAGTGATGAGCATACTGTATTTAGTTTGTACAAAAATTTCACCTTCGCCCGGCTCGGGAAGTGGTACCGGGCTATTGGGCAATCCAAACTTCTCAGTTAACTGGCTGATGTTAAGCAGGTGAATAATTGGAACTTCGTTTTGACCCATTTGAATAATAGTGCCCCTGACCGGAAAATTGCGCATTGGCAAAAATTCCGTTAGTCCGGGAGGGATCAATTTACCATTGATGGTATTTCCAAGGCTGGCAATTCCCCCACCCACATTTATGTACGCTTCGATGGGTTTTCCGTTGGAATGGTTTTCATAAATCTCCATGCGCCGGCCAATGCTGTTTTCGAGGTGCTTTTCGCTGATGAATTCAACATCATTTCGTTTGATGGCATTTTCGATCAGATTTCGCCCTTCGGGACTTAAGCCCCTGCCAACATCAAAACCTCCACCAACCGATGCAGCCACCGACCTATGGTGAAAAACATTGGATTTGTACAATACATCCTCCATGTCTAACCAGGTAAAATAAGGATCGTTGGCACCATAGTTTGATGCTCCTACTGATGTGATGACTATTGGATTTACTTTCAGGGTTTCGAGGGCAGCAAACACCGAAATGTTCAATCCCGGAAATGATCCCGAAAGGGCAACTGCAACATTATCATCTTCTTCTACACCGGCATCCTTTAATAGTTGAACAACCACTGCAGCAAAGTTTGGGTTGGTTGCTGAAAGCTTTGAATCAATGTAACCACGGTCGGTTGTAATCATGGTGTATTCCTGGCCAATAAGTGCTGTTTGGTTGGGATCGTTTATCACATCAATAAACACACTGTTTTCGAGCCTGAAACTTTTTAGTTGCCTGGCTGCCAATTCCGACAATTGAGCGGCCTCCAGTTTTTCGGTGTACCACTCCTGCTTCACATCTACTTTACCATTCTCAACTGCAATAAAAGCCAGTAGCGAGAGTACTGATAAAACACTTAAAACAATATTCGATTTTGCCCTGAATTTGTACATTTTTTTTAGTGCCTAAATTTTATAAAGTGTCTAAAGTTTATTTGGCTACGCCGTCATTAATTGTCATTTGCTGCGCTGTCATTAGGCTAAAGCCGTCATTGATTGTCATTTGCTACGCGGTCATTAGACTTCGTTTTCATAAGTGTCCGGATTATTCTATCAGGATTTTTTACCGATTGAATTGATATAATTATTTAACTTAACCCCAACCGTATCTTTAGCAAAGTAATCCCATTTCATCACAATAACCCACACCTCTTCTCCTATTTCCATAGATTGTTGATAAACCCTGAATTCTTCCAATTTCATTTCTTGTTTCTTTACATTTAATCCATCTTCCAATGACCACCAATGAC
>CAZBDF010000236.1:0-7234 GCA_964490385.1 uncultured Lentimicrobiaceae bacterium
AAACCCGGCAAGCTTCCCGGATGGGTTTTGTAAAAAGATGTTTTAGTAGCAAAACCTGAACTATAAAAATGGTGAACAGAAAAAATAATTAACAAACCTCAAATCAGACCTGGGAGGGTTTAAAAACCTGGCAGGTCGCTAAAAAAGAAAAATTATGAAAAAGTTAAATTTACTATTTGCGATTATGATCATGGCAGCCGTTGCTGTGGGGCAGAGTGTGGGTATTAATGCAACGGGAGCTGCACCAAGCTCAGGGGCAATGCTTGAGGTACTTTCAAGCGGTGGAAACACCACCAATATTGGCGGATATTTTTCTGCAACAGGTGCCACAAACAATTATGGTTTAATTGTGCCAAATGGAAATGTAGGTATTGGAACTTCAACTCCGGTTAATAAGCTGGAAGTAGCTGGAAGCTTTTTGGCAAATTCAATAAAATTGGATGCAACTGCATACTTTCAGTTACAAACAATCGCGGGATCAACTGATGATGTTGTATTCGCTTTTGACAACAATTACTTCATGTACTATGAGCGAGAAAATCAATATATAGGTTATAGATTAGCTGGAGTCGATATAATGCATCTTAATGCTAACGGTAGGGTCGGCATCGGGACATCTACACCAGACGCTCCCTTGCATGTAAATGGATCTGTAGTAACTAATGCTGGAGCAAGGTATTTTAATGGAGGCTCTAATTTGATTGTAAACACAACTGATTTTAATGTATCAATACATGCAAGTAATGATATTTTGGCAAATGGTTCTATTGTGGCAACATCCGACAGTAGGGTAAAAGAAAATATTACAGAGCTGCAAAATTCTTTAGACATGATTAGCAGGCTAAGACCTGTTTCCTATAACAAGATTGATAGAGTGAGCTACGGCAACAGGTTGAATTATGGGTTTATAGCCCAGGAAGTGGAAGAGGTTATTCCCAATGCCGTTAACACTGGTAGTGGTGAGGTGCCGGTACTCAAATCATTTGAGAATGTAAGCTTTGAAGATGGTGCCGATTATACCCTACTGGTTAAAAATGGTGATGATATCAATGAAATGAAATACAATAAAGGTGATGCAATACCTGATGGTGAGATTATCGTTAAATCAAAAACAGTTAATGATTTCAAATCACTTACTTACGATATGATTTTTACAGTTGCGGTTGATGCCATTCAGGAACAGCAAAAACTCATCGAAGACCTTCAGAAACAGAATGCTTTCTTAACTGAAAAGGCAAATGAACTTGATGAACTAAAAGCCGAAGTTGAAAACATTAAAAAGTTTATGGCTACGCAGAATTATATGACTGTTAACAAGTAAAGCTACTACTATGAAAAAATATATAATAATACTCATTGCAATTTGCTTCTACACAGGAGCAAGTGCACAGGGTATTTACAATGATGGGGCATATATTGTAAATGATGGAAACGGAAGTTACTGGGTGGTGGATGATGGTGATTTTACGCTTACCAGCACAAGTTCTACCGAATTGGCACATTTGGATAATGTGAAAATTATGGACGGTGCTTCGCTTACCGTGCCCTCCGGTTCGTTTCTCACAGTAAACGGCTCTTTAAACAACCAGGGGACATTCACTATTAATTCTTCATCTTCAGGTACCGGTTCTTTAATTGTTGATGGCAGCTCGAGCGGAAATGTTACTACCGAAAGATACGTAAGCGAAACCTATTGGCACTATATTTCAGCACCGGTAGCCGGACAAAACATCACAAGTTTTGTTACGAATGCCAACAACAGCATCGTCAATACACCGTCTTACCAGTTTTTCAGGTGGGATGAAGACCAAAACTACTGGATTATTTATGGTTCTACCGGAGAGCCTGAAGCATTTACTGATACCGAATTTGGAGCCGGAAAAGGCTATGCCGCCACTCGTTCGGGCGATGGAGACTATACATTTACCGGAACTGTGAACACATCTGCTGTTAACGCTTCGGTAACTTTTAATGCAGACCAGGGTGCAGGTTTCAACCTTGTAGGGAATCCTTTTACATCAACCATTGCCATAACCGAAGATGCTCAGACCACTGATAATTTCCTTGCCGACAATGCCGGAATACTACATGCGAGCTATCAGGCAATTTATATTTGGCAAGAATCAGCGGATTATGAATACGGAGAAAATGATTACAGCGTAATATGCAACACCAACTTTGTAGGTCAGGGAAACGGATCAGAAATTTCTCAGGATTATATTCAGCCCGGACAGGCATTTATGGTAAAAGCTAAGCAGGCAGGTAATATCATTTTCAATACCGAAATCCGCAAACATGGCACTGCTGATTTTTACAAGTCCAAAGAAAGCTGGCCGGGTCTGGAATTGCGAATTTCAAACAACGACCATTCAAATTCTACCATTATTGCTTTTAACAACAACATGACAGATGGTCTCGACCCTTCTTATGATGCTGCCAAATTCAAAGGAAATCCTAACCTGGCACTATACACAAAGCTTGTGGAAGACAGCGGAAAAGACTTCGCCATCCAGGCACTGCCCGATAAGAACATCGAAGATTATATAATTCCCGTTGGCGTTGATGTAAAAGAAAGCGGTGTATTTGAGTTTTCAGCTACGCAGGAAAAACTCGACAATTACAGCCTCCTTCTCGAAGACCGCCAGGAAAACACCTTTACAGATTTGCGTTGGGACACGTATTTTGCCACCATCAGCGAAAGCGGCACAGGCAGGTTTTATTTGCATTTTAAAGATGCAACAGATGTTGGGGAAATCATACCCGAAACAAAAATTTCATTCAGCGTCCTGGAAGGGAAAATTGTAATCCACAATCCCGACAAGGAAAAAGGAACAATACGTCTGGTAAATGTTTCGGGGCAGGTTCTAAATAAAATGGCATTGAACGGAAATGACAATCAGGAATTTTCGATAAACCAGGCTGCGGGGATTTATGTTATTTCTATTCAAACAGAAAATACAGTTTTAAGCAAGAAGGTTTTTGTGAATTGATTTAAGATTAATTGATTTGAGATTGCAGGTTTTAGATTTAAAGAACACATCAAAGTTCATAAATCATACTCCGAAGGATCGGAGCAGGCTATCGGATGGAACCTTATGCCTGTTGTCGCCAATTCAGAAATTGATGTTATTGATTTATTCGCAGACTTTGGTACTGCGCTTATTATAGTTCAAGAAATGGCAGGTTACGGTGTTTTCTGGCCCGCGATGGAGATCAACAGCATCGAAACCCTGCAGTCCGGAAAGGCGTATTTGGTTAAAGTTGCTGAGGATATTGTGCTTGAATTTCCCGAGTAGTGCTTTTTAATAATGTTAGGTCTAACCCCGGGGTTAATAAACTCCGGGGAGTTTTTCAAATCTTCGTTCTATATTTTGGCGGCACCGGCTCTAAACCGTCCCAAACCACTTGTTTAAAATTAATCGGGTCGGTATTGCCTTCGGTATTAATTAAAAGGACTTGTGAATCAGCATCCAGCTTCAATTCATCCTTCAGGTTTTCCAGGCTTTTTTGTTTCATAATAAACATTAATGCACCGAGGGTAACTGCCCCCGACTCTCCTGAAACAATCATGGGGTCGCCCTGCAGGGGCATGGCATAAACCCGCATTCCTTTTGCTGCAACATAATCAGGGCATGAAAGGAAATAATCAGCTTGCGTTCTCAGAATATCCCAGGCTATCGGGTTTGGGTTCCCACATTCCAGGCCCGCCATAATTGTGTTTTTCACAATCTCCACGTTAACGGGCTTTTCGTCATTTTTGATTGCCGATTGAAAAATACAATTTGCATTGTCGGGCTCTACAATGATGGTCGTGGGTGAGTCTTCATGAAACAAATTCTTATAATAATTAACTACCGAAGCGGCCAGGGAACCCACGCCAGCCTGCACAAAAATGTGGGTAGGCTTAACAATGCCAAGTGCTGCCAATTGTTCCTGTGTTTCAAGATACATGGTGGAATATCCCTGCATAATCCAGGTTGGGATTTTTTCGTAGCCCTCCCATGCAGTATCTGCAATGATTTGCCAATTGTTTTTTTTGGCATCCACGGTTACTTGTTCAACAGCTTCATCATAGGTGCCATTAATTATTTTTACCGTGGCCCCATAATTTTGAATTGTTTTTATACGCGCTTTGGCCGTATTTTTATGCACGTAAATCATCGACCTAAGCCCTAATTTGTTAGCAGTCCATGCTACACCCCGTCCATGGTTCCCGTCCGTTGCTGTTGCAATAACAAGGTCTTTCAGTTTCTCCCGGTTTTCTTCTGAAGTTATTTCGGCAAACGAAAGCTCCCGCCCTTTAACATTAAGCACCTCTTTGATGTGCTTATAGATTGCATAAGAACCGCCCAATATTTTAAACGAATTAAGGTTCAGCCTTTCCGACTCGTCTTTCACCCATATTCCGCCAAGCCCCAAAAATTTTGAAAGATGGTTAAGCCCTTTTAAGGGGCTTATCCGGTAACCCGAAATTTTTTGATAAAAATTGAAAGCTTTTCTTGCAACTTCATTTGTTATCAAGCTATTTTCGCTTTTGGCTTTACAGGAAATATTTTTGTTTTTAAGGTATTTGACCGGCTGATGTTTTTCCATATTTGCTACTATTTACTTAAATTCATCTTTTGTGGTTTTATCATCCTTTCGGGCGAAAGTATTTCATCCAGTTCTTCTTTCGAAAGCAATCCTTTTTCGATAGAAAGTTCATAAACACCCCTGTTGGTTGCCAGAGCTTCTTTGGCCAGGTCGGAACAAATTTCGTAACCCAACACCGGAACTAAGGCCGTTACGATGCCAATGCTGTTTTGTACCATTTTCAAACATATTTCCCTGTTGGCGGTAATTCCGTCAATACAGCGGTGTTTTAGTGTAAGCATTCCACTTTTCAGCATCTCCACCGACTCAAAAATACTTTGTACAATCACCGGTTCCATCACGTTCAGTTCCAATTGTCCGGCTTCGGCGGCCAGGGTAACCGTGAGGTCGTTACCAATTACTTTAAAAGCAATTTGGTTGACCACTTCCGGAATAACGGGGTTCACCTTGCCAGGCATAATAGAAGATCCCGGCTGCATGGGCGGGAGGTTTATTTCGTTGAAGCCTGTCCGGGGGCCAGATGATAGCAAGCGCAGGTCGTTTGAAATTTTAGAAAGCTTTACAGCGAGGCGTTTTATGGCTGATGAATACATTACAAACGCACCTGTATCCTGTGTTGCTTCTACCAGGTTTTTGGCGTTTTTCAAGTCCAGGCCGGTAACCTCACGTAGGTGGCGCACAACTTTCTCGGCATAGTCGGGGTCGGAGTTGATGCCTGTGCCGATGGCAGTAGCACCCATGTTGATTTCAAGAAACAAACGTACATTTTCCTCCAGCCGCTCAACTTCTTCTTCGAGGGTGGTGGCCCAGGCATGAAAGCTTTGGCCCAATGTCATGGGAACGGCATCCTGCAACTGGGTACGGCCCATTTTTATTACATCACTAAATTCATCACCTTTGATTTTTAAAGATGCTATGAGTTCTTTTAAAGTTTTTACGAGTGTTAAATTATTGTTGTAAAGCGCAATTTTAACTGCTGTTGGATAAGCATCGTTGGTAGATTGGGAAAGATTTACATGGTTGTTGGGATGGCAATATTTGTATTCCCCTTTTTTGTGGCCCAAAATCTCCAGGGCACGGTTTGCAATCACCTCGTTGGCGTTCATATTGGTGGAAGTTCCGGCTCCTCCCTGTATCATATCAACAACAAAGTGGAATTGATATTTTCCGTTTTGTATTTCTGTACACGCGGTGATAATGGCAGCAGCAATGTCGTTATCCAGTATTTTAAGTTCATGGTTTGCCTTTGCTGCGGCTTTTTTAACCATGGCCAGCGCCTCAACAAGTGCAGGGTAGAAATTCAGGGAAACACCGCTGATGTTAAAGTTTTCCATGCCGCGCATGGTTTGGATACCATAATAAGCCTGGTTTGGCACATTGCGGTAACCTAACAAATCATGCTCTTCGCGTGTTTCCCCGGCTTCGTATTGTGCCGCCACGTTTACCACCCGGTTGTTGGCATGTCGCATACGGCGCGAGATGACCTGGGCGATATTTGATAGTACTTTTAAAGAGGATGCACCATGCTGGATGAAGTAATCTTTTTTTACGGAAAGTACGCGGGTTTTTTCAGTAGCCCGTGCACTTGTTGAATGTTTGCTGTCGGTTGCCCAACTTCCTTCCCCCAGAAAATCGCCTTTTGTAAAGTACGAAAGCCGCTTCTCTTCACCATAGAGGTTCTTTTTAAAAAGCTCTACTTCCCCCTCGTAAATCAGAAAAAGGTCCTTGCGCTCGCCATTTTCTTCAAATAGCAAATCGTTGGGGTTGAACGTAGCTTCTACCAAGCTCTTCGATAGGTTATCAAGCTCCTGTTCGGTCAGCCCTTGAAAAAGTTCTATTTCTTTAACAAAACCTTGAATTCGCGTGTAATCCATACTATATTTTGTTTTTGATTTTAAGCTACAAATATAGGCAGGACTAAGGTTTGGTTTTGGCCGGTAAGGTTCTGAAAGCCTTACAAAAACTGACTCATACCGATTGAAACTTGACAATGAAAAACATCAATAGCCCCTTCAGACAATTGGCTGACGAGACTATCGATTTCCTATCAATAATATTTTACAAGTTAAAATCCCCGGCGGCCTCGGGTTGATAAACTATTTCATCAATTTTCAATTGTGTTAAACCAGCCGGTACAACCCATTCTATTTCATCTCCAACTTTATAACCTATCAATGCCGTGGCAATTGGAGAGAAAATTGATATTTTATTTTGTTTAATACCCGCTTGATCCGGGTAAACTATTTGAAATTGAACTTGCTTGTTACTATTCAAAAAGCTCAGTTTCACAATCGAATTCATTGTTACAACATTTGAAGGGATAGCCTGCGGTTCTACTATTTCAGCAGAATCCAATTCTGCTATTAATTTATCGGCATCAGCCTTGTTAAGCGATTTGAAATTTTTCGCATCATCAATACACTTTTTAATACGTGCATAATCAAGTCGGTTTACAATTAGTTTACTCATAATTTCAATTTTTTTAATTTCTTAAAATATTTTATTTAACAATTGGTATAACATGGCACACAATTGATTTTATAGCTCCTTCTTGTCTTTTGGCTGAAACTGCCAATATGAAGAAGTGGGCTAAAGCCCTTAATGTGCTTTGTATTTTCCATAACCCAGCCATTAATGGCTG
>CAZBDF010000237.1:0-5525 GCA_964490385.1 uncultured Lentimicrobiaceae bacterium
GTTAAAGGAATATGATTACCCCAAGGACGATAAAGTTGTACGTATGACAGCCGGTTCCGGCTTTTGGGAAATTACCGATGCCGGTGAAGGGAAATATAAAATAGTATATGAATACCTTGCCAACCCCGGAGGTAGTATTCCGGCATGGCTTGCCAATTCTTCAGTTGTAAATATCCCTTTCGAAATGATGGAAAACCTGAAAGCTCTGGTTGAAGAGGGAATTTGGGATGATGCCAACCTTGATTTTATTGAATGATAGTAACTATTTAGGTGATCAACAAATCTATCAAATTTAAAATACCGTTAGCAATAGTAGCTTTTTAAGAACCTATAAACCCATACCTTGTTCCACTTTCGCATCTTCTTCATCCATCACATTTTTATAATGCTCGTAGCGATCAATAATCTCGTTTACGTATTTGTAAGGTTCTTCTCCGCGGCAGTAGCCGTAAAACACTACGGAATCTTTGTAATATTTAGGGTCTGATTTATTCAAAAGGAAATAGTCCACATTGTCGCCCCAAACTTCAGGGTCTCGATCGTACTTAACGGCCAGGCGGCGTGCATCAAAAACATGGGCGATACCAACATTGTAGGATGCAAGCACAAACTTCATCCTTTCTTCCGGATCGCTGATTAGATCTTCAAAGCGATTATCGAGCATTTGCAGGTGCATAATACCGGCATCAATATTTTCTTCGGGTGTTGCCAGGCTATCTATCCCATAAATTTCAGCTGTACCGGGCATTAACTGCATTAAGCCAAAAGCGCCCATCCATGATGTAGCATCCGCTTGAAACCGTGATTCCTGGTAAATCATTGAAGCCAGCAATCGCCAGTCCCACTCAGTGTCACTACTTTTTTCTTTAAGCACCTCATCCCAAGCTGATATTTTACCACTCCTTACCGAGTAATATTTATGGGCATATTGCATCGATCGTGGGTTTACAAAATATTTATTGTAAGTAAAGCGGGCAATTTTGGTATCCTTATATTTCGAAAGCCAGGAATCCACATTTTGTCTTAGGCTATCGGCGCCCTTATTAAGGGCCCATGCAATGTTTTGTGGAAAACTGATAGGTGTGGCCACGTCAATGTCCGGATAGTATTTTTGGTTTACTTTGGCAATGTGCTCGTCACAAATAGTGTAAGGTATTTCACCCATGGCAACCATTTCGATAAGCTTTTCCGAGGCCTGGGGAAACTCTACAATCGTGATACTATCCCCGATTTCCTCCTGCAAATTTGTAAGGCGGGTGATATAGGATGATTTTAAAGGAACATAAACTGCTTTCCCGGCAAGGGCCAAAGCATTTCTTATCAGGTGTTCCTCCACATCGTCAACAGTTTCCATCTTTCGCCAGTTTTTTGGCTTTCGCTGAACCAAAACCTGTCGGGTTTGGGTCATGGGTATGGTAAAGTCAACTACCTGGCTTCTTTGTCCTGTAATAGTCAAGCCCATGGCAATCAGGTCAACCTTACCCGATTGAAGATCCTCAAAAGCATCGTTCAGATCGTTGTTCACCACAATTTCCAGGTCAACACCCAATTGTTTCGAATATGCTTTTAATTGTTCGTATTGATAACCTGCAGGTTCGCCCCGGTAAATAAAATAGTTTGTAGAGTTATAATCTGTTGTAGCAACCAGGACTCCTCGTTCAAGTATGCGCTCCAGCGATGAGTCAACGATTATTGATTCTCTATCATCCTTAAATTCAACATCCTTATGCGTTTCGCAAGAATCCAAAGCTATTATAGCGAACATTGCAAATAGTAAAACAAATCGTAGTTTCATTTGCGCTGTTTGGTTTATTAATAGGCAAACGTACAAAAGTTAAAGTCCATAGAGGTGTTTTTACAAAACATTAACAGTAAAAAAATTGTATTAATTTCGGTGGATACTTACTAAACACATAGCTTATGAAAGGCAACAATTTCATCATTATTATCATTTTACTACTGATTTTCCCTGCTTGTAATACAATTCCATCCAATCAATATTCCATCGAAATTCAGCCCATTAAGTTAAAGATAAAAAATAGTCTGCGCGGTCTTTCTGTGGTTGACAAAAATATTGCCTGGGCAAGTGGGTCTGCAGGTGTTTACCTTGTTACTACAGATGCAGGCGAAACATGGAAAATTGATAGCATTCCTGGTGCATCGACGCTTGATCTCAGGTCAATTTATGCTTTCGACAAACAAAAGGCGATTGTTGTTTCGGCAGGTACCCCGGCACGAATCTACCTTAGCAATGATGGAGGGACTTCCTGGGAGATGACCTTTTCGAGTGATGACCCGGCGATATTTTTTGACGCCATCAAATTTTGGAATGACAGGGAAGGAATGGTAATGGGCGATCCGGTCCAGGGAAAGTTGTTTTTGCTTAAAACCCCCGATGGTGGTGTCTCGTGGAATAGAGTTGCTCCCACAGGCATTCCTCCGGCCCTGGTTTCTGAAGGTGGATTTGCAGCCAGTGGAACATGTTTATTTACTGAAGGTGAAACAAACGCATGGATTGGTGTAGGTGGCGATAGTGCCAGGGTTTATCGCACAATCGATCAGGGCAACAACTGGCGTGCACACCAAACACCAATATTATGTGGCAGCCAGATGAGGGGAATCTTTTCGCTTGCATTTAAAAATGACATCGATGGAATTGCTGTTGGTGGGGAATGGAATATTAAAATGCCACTACAAAGCAGGGCTTTTACCAATGATGGTGGATTAAGCTGGACTTTGGGAGAAGGCGTTGATTCGTATTGCTCGGGAAGTTGCTTTGTGAAGGATGATATTTATTTGGCCTGTGGCCAATCAGGGATTGATATTTCAAACGATGGTGGGCGAAACTGGAATAACATTAGTGACCTGCATCTATACGGAATTGCATTTGACAAGGAAGGGAAAGTTGGTTTTGGAAGTGGGCCGGGTGGGAGAATAGTTAAACTGAAGTTGGTGAAAAAATAAATCGCAGAGTGCGCGGAGGACGCAGAGGATAAAAGGAATATTCTAACCTTCAGTATGACACATTTTCTATCATCGGAACCTTCATTTTCCCAACTATTTCTCTGCGCTCTTTGCGACCTTAGCGGTTAAAGTTTTAAAAACCGCAGAGTGCGCTGAGGGAGAATAAATGCTAAAAAAGCTTGCCAATAATGTCCTCAAACTTCTCCAAATGCTCATCCCCAAAATCAAGGTGTGTAACCATACGGATGGTTTGCTTGCCAAAGAGAACTACATAAATTTTGTTTTCAGCAAGGGTGGATATAAATTTTTTCGAGGGCATCGAATCGGCTAATTTGAAAATAACGATGTTGGTTTCAACGGGCAAAACCTCTTCAACAAAAGAAATACGGCCCATAATATCGCCGAGGTATTTGGCCCTTTTGTGGTCTTCTTTCAACCTGTTCACATTATTTTCGAGGGCATAAATCCCTGCCGCTGCTAAATAGCCCGCCTGCCGCATACCACCGCCCATCATCCTTCTGAACCTTCGGGCTTGCTTTATAAAGGCCTTGTTGCCCAATAGTAACGATCCCACCGGTGCACCCAGGCCTTTCGAAAGACAAATAGAGATTGAATCGAAAGTGGAACCGTATTGTTTTGGCGAGATATCTGTTTCGACCAACGCATTGAAAAGCCGCGCCCCATCGAGGTGAAGCTTCAATTCATTGTCAGTACAAACTTTGCGAATCTTTTCTATCTCATCAAAATCCCAAATACTTCCACCACCTTTGTTGCTGGTATTTTCTATCGAAACTAATTTTGTGACCGGATGATGTACGTTTTCACTATTGATGTTATCGGCCACCATATCAGCTGTAAATTGACCACGTACACCATCCATCAACCTGATGGAACAGCCCGAATGAAAAGCGATACCACCACCTTCGTGGATATAAACATGGGCTGTCTTATCGCAAATCACTTCATCGCCCGGATTGGTATGAACTTTTATGGCCAGCTGGTTTGTCATGGTTCCTGATGGGCAAAATAGTGCTGCTTCTACACCAAACATTTTTTTAGCTTTGCTTTCCAATTCAATCATTGAGGGATCTTCTTGAAAAACATCATCACCAACTTTTGCCGAGAACATGGCTTCAAGCATTGCTTTGCTTGGTTGGGTTACGGTATCACTGCGGAGGTCTATTTTCATGATTTTGTATAATAAGTATCCAAATAATTTCTACAAAATTAATAATGATAACTAATCAGGCTATTAAAAAGCGTAATCAAATTGTTCATCCCCTACGGGGAATCCCTGATTGTACACACAATTGGTTTTGCTACAATACTCAATCGCCTACGGCGAACCCGCTTCGCAGCGAGGCGAGTTCCACGTAGTGCTCGCCTCGCTGCGAAGCGGGGATTAAGTATTGTAGTTTAAATTGACAAAACACCCTACTATTTGTAGGGGATCGACTGATTAGTTAGCTAACAATTTACATCAGTAATCCCTGATGCATCTTATGCTATAATGTTGGTTGGCCGGGTGAAGAAATTGTGATTTCACAGCTTCGCTGTCAAAATCTATAAAAATGTAATTCCCATAAAAGGAGGTGAAGAACCTTGCTGAATTCCCGAAATTCTCTGGTATGCTGTCCCAGGTAAGGCTTCCGGCGGGCCGTGCCGAAAACCCACTAATATTGGTTGCTCCCAGGTTTGGGTACTCCCACCGTTCAGTTCCTGTTTCCTTTAATTTGCCTCCTGCAATGCCTGACCCTCCCAAGTATTGAATTAACTTCTCCCAATCAGCCTGGCTTGGCAAATGCCATTCATCGGGGCAAACACCCTCACCTGAACCTATGTGTGTTCGATAGACTAAACCATATTCCGCAATCATTTCATGGTCATCGTTGGGTGCAGCGGAATACTCATTTTTAAACCTCAGGTTTTCCTTCATCCAAACCTGTTCACCAATTTCCACAAGCGCGTAGGTATTCCCATCCCTTGAATCAGTTAAAGTTGTGGCAGGAACCCAGGCAACAATTTCAATTTTAATTTCAGCTTCCGATTTCAAACCTGATGCATCTGAAGCTTCGGCTTTTATCGTGTGCATTCCTACATCATAAGCTTCGGTATCCCAGTTAAATTCGTAGGGGGCAGATGATAAGTTTGCGATTTCAATATCATCGACAAAAAACATCAGCTTTGCCACATTTTCATTTTCCGAATTTGTTGCAGAAATTTTAATGCTCCTTCCCTCTACAACTTTTGAATTTGTTTTAGGATATAGTGTGATGATATTTGGTGGAGGGCTTTCGCTTTTCTTGCAGTGCAACACAAAAAGGCTTAAAACTAAAAGAAGAAATAGTATCGATGAAATATGGAAGCGCATGAAAATTCGGTGTTCATTCGTTTCCGCCAAAGATAAAGGTTTATAAAAAACCAGATGCTTATGGATAATATTGTGGGACTTTAGCCTCTTAAAAAGCCACTATTGCTAAATGTTAACGATGTTTTGATGCATACAAATCAGTGAAATGCCGTTGCAAGTTACAAGTTTCAGGTTACAGCTTGCAACCTGC
>CAZBDF010000237.1:5625-7229 GCA_964490385.1 uncultured Lentimicrobiaceae bacterium
AATCAGTGAAATGCCGTTGCAAGTTACAAGTTTCAGGTTACAGCTTGCAACCTGCGTCTTGCAACCTGCAACAATGTGTATGTTTGTTTCCCGATTTTAATTGGATTATTTTATAGTTAGTTTAAAACTATGTACATGTCTTATTTGTCTTTTTTCTTTTTCAGGTTTATGGTTGCCCCAAAAACAAAGTTCACCTGATAGAAAAAGAAGTGCTGGCTTGCCTTATCCGAAACAGAGTTTGTTGTCCTGATGTCGGGCATATGAATAAAACCACCCTTAAATTCTGTCTGAATAAAAAAATGTTTATAAAAAGTAATATTGAGCCCCACCACAGCGCTCAAACCATAACCAGCCAAATGAAATTCATCGTATCTCTGCTTGTTCAATAATTTGGTGTTGGAGCGCGGATAGAGTATTCCGGCGCCAAGGCCTTCGGTTATGTTGAAGTTCGCATTCTTCAGTGCGAAGAGTTCATCCCATCGCCTGAATTCGATGTTCGGGTAATTCAATCCATCTGTATGCTCGAAAGTCAGGAACGCAGAATCAACTTCAAAATCATCGTTCACATAAGTCCCATCGTATATTGTTCCCGTACCTTCGATGTACCCGGATATTTTGACTGTTAAACTGTCGGGCATAACATATTTCATGTGGTCGATGCCAAAGGAAATGTTGTAGTGTTTGCTGATAAAATACCCTACCCTGAGATTGTACTGGGGAATTGTAATGTTGGCCGGGTTCAGGTAGATTTCTGCAGAAAAAGGGTTGGGCCGATCGTAGGCCATAACTTTATCAAGGGTAAAGTCATAATTATTGCCAGTAAAAGTAATGTTCGATTTGCTGTACCAGGCCCGGTTCCATCCCCAGTAAATATAAAGTTTTCCGGTACGGTCATTTTCCTCGGGCAGGGGATTGGATTGAGAAAAGCCGAAAAAGCTAGTTAATAGTAATATGAAAACTGTAAATGCGACTTTCATTTTTTTGTATTGTGCTTGGCTTCCCTGATTTTCAGTTGTATTTTTGCTGCGTCAAAAATACAGAAAAGACTCAAGAAGCTGTCTAAATTTCGTTTTTATGCCAAAGGTATCGTATTTGAGTTTTTTCAGCATGACCGATACTTCTGGAGTATCATAAAGGATGTTCAATTTTAAAATATAAAAACTATAGAATCACACAATGTTAAAAATCAATATTTTATATTAGAGAAGATTTCTTTTTGAGAATACTTTGTAAAACTTTTTTTAATAGCTGTACCACAGAGTTACACAGAGAAAAAAATAAAAGGGATTAACAAATTTGTTAGTATTGAACAATCCTGGGAGTTTCGAGGTGTACTACAAATTTCATTCTTATTCGAAATAACTAGGATTTAAGTATGTTTTGGCTCCAGAGGAGCCGAATATTGGTGGAAGATATTGCCCTTATAGAAAAGGGCGCCACGTAGTGGTGCGATATATTTTCTCCTTGATTATGAAACATTCTCCCAAAGGGACAGGCTGCACCTCTGGCGCGGTTATGCCTGATTGTCTGGGATATTTACCAACATTTGGCCCCGCTGGGGCCGGACAATTAGCTTTGATCTATTATGAGTTGAATTGTAGGGT
>CAZBDF010000238.1:0-7229 GCA_964490385.1 uncultured Lentimicrobiaceae bacterium
CGGGTATGTTGTGGGTGAGCCCCATTCATCACAATAGTTAAGCATAAAATCAACATCCGAACCTTTGGGCTCATTGTTGATATAGGTCATCTCATTGTATAAGCCGTTCATAACACCCTCGGCACTGGTTCCGTTATCCCCTGCAATGAAGAAAATCAGGGTATTGTCCATTTCACCCATGTCTTCAATAGCTTGCAGCAAGCGGCCAATCTCGAAGTCTGTCATGGTTAAGAACCCGGCAAAAACTTCTGCCTGTCTGGCGAAGAGTTTCTTCTCATTGGCCGAAAGGTTTTTCCAGTCCTTAATGTCATCAGGTTTTTTGGCCAGCTTTGTTCCATCAGGAATAACACCACTTGCAAGTTGGTTTTTATGTATTCTTTCGCGGATTACATCCCAACCTTCATCAAATTCCCCTTTTGTGCATCAATGTAATCTTGTGGGACATGATGCGGAGCATGTACTGCCCCGGGTACGAAATAGATAAAGAATGGTTTATCAGGAGTAAGGGCCTGCTGGAAACGCATCCATTCAATGGATTTTGTAGTCATATCGTTCATGAAGTGATACTCACCATCATTGGCCGTTTCTACTCTATTTTGATTATGATAAACTGCTGGTTCCCACTGGTTGGTTTCGCCACCAATAAAACCATAAAACTCATCAAATCCCTGGTGATTTGGCCAGCGGGTCATAGGTCCGGAAGGACTGACTTCCCAAACAGCAGTTTCGTGCCATTTACCAAATGCACCGGTACTGTAGCCATTTAGACTTAACATGGTTCCTATACTTGCACAATCATCTGGTAACATTCCGGTGTAACCTGGAAATGAAGTGGCCACTTCGGTAATTTTACCCATGGCAGCAGAGTGATGGTTCCGGCCTGTTTTCAGTGCCTGCCTGGTAGGTGAGCACAAGGCTGTTGAATGAAAATGATTGTAAGCCAAACCTGTTTCTGCCAGCTTGTCGAAATGAGGTGTTGGTGTTACCCCTCCAAAATGGGAAGTACCACCAAAACCAAGGTCATTAATCATAATGATGACCACATTGGGTGCATCTTTTGGTACCCCAAATGTGTAGGGTGTGGGTGATTTAACATTGTGTGCATCTTGCTCGGTATATTGTGGCGGAGCAGGTGCTTTAACAGGCAGAACTGTTCTGTCTATTTTTTGGGCAAACAATGTCCCTGGCAATAGCATAAAGACCATCAGTCCAGCTATTGCGACTTTTAAAAGTTGTTTTGTTTTTTCATTGTTTTAAAATTTAGTGATGATTACTTATTTATTTTCTTGATTTTATTCATTGGATAAGTTTGATAGAAATAAGGTTTTTCAAGACCGTATAATCTCAGGTATAAGAAGAATGATTCTCCCGCATTGGTCTGCACCCAATTTGCTTCTTTTCCTTCAGGCGCTGTTGGACCAAAATATAAATCTACCGAACCATCGTCATTCTTTATAAGGTTTTTATCCCGGGAGGATAAGTCTGACCTTTTGGTTTCATTCCTGATGATCAATCTGTTTTCAATATCATAAACTGTTATAGACCAAAAATTAGCTGCCGGTGGATTGGGTTCAAGTCTTAGCGTGTAGTTATTGCCACCCATCAAGGCGTTTTCATCAGCATCGTAATATGATCCCAAGTAAGCTGATCCCTGACCTGCAACCCGTGAAACCATGCCGGCAGAAGTTGTAGTTGCTTCAAAACCATAGGATGCCCGTTCATTAAACATAGAATAGCTTGCTAAATCAATTTTAGGATCCATACCAGCCATAGCATCTTCCCAACCCGAATCGTCACCATAAAGTGCAGTAGGAAACATTTCTTTTGTTTTATTGAACGAAGTGGCCTGGGCCATTGCCATACCAACTTTTAAGCCTTCCAATAAAGTCTCTTTTTGTTCATCTGTTGGGTTAAATTCTTTGCCTTTTTCAATACCCAGGTCTTTTAACCAGGCATAGAAAAAGCGGTCGCGATCGGCCATAGGTTCTTTCTGAACGTATTTATTAACCAACTCCCAGAATTTCATATCTCTTGGCTGTGTATTAAGGGCGATTTTATCGCCCGATTTAGCCGCATCCCCAGTACCCAGTGCGCGGTAAAAGTACAGCACCAAAAAGGTGTT
This sequence comes from uncultured Lentimicrobiaceae bacterium, assembly GCA_964490385.1. GTDB lineage: Bacteria > Bacteroidota > Bacteroidia > Bacteroidales > 4484-276 > 4484-276. The sequence goes on from CAZBDF010000238.1 coordinate 2,123, forward strand.
AGATTGAATGATTTCGCCTTTGAAATTTTTAGGGTAATCCTGCCCTGGGCCTACCAACAGCAATTTTCCTGGTTTCCCATTAATTTCCTAGATCGGCTGCATCCATGCATCGTTAATCACACCGTAGATTGCCCCAGCCGGGATATCCACCACTAAAGGGCCAGTTATAGAAAGATCGCTCATCCCGATTGTGTAGGGAGTGGTCACATTGGCGGTCATGTAGGGATAAACGCCCTCGTAACCGTCACATAAATTAAAGAAGATGTCTGTTTCAGTCATTTTCTGGTTGCTGAGCATTGCCGGATACAACTGATAGAAATTCATCATAGGTATTGCCCACCCAACCAATTGGGTCGCGCGTTGCAAAGCCATTTGTTTGTGCAAGTTTTTTGCCGTAGCTTTTGTAATGGTCTGATCCTGGAATTCAAGATCTCCCACATAGGTTTTCTCAACGGAGACATCCTTATTTACTGGTTTCGAATCTGTCTTGGGTTTCTGATTTTGGCAGCTAAAAAGTATGAAGCCGCTCAACATTGCGATTAAAAAGATTTTTTTGTTCATGGTTTTAGTTTTTATGTTATTACTTTAGTATCTATCCAATAATTCGTTTTTATTATTTCGCTTTTTTAGGAAACATTAATACTACCATGGCCTGAATTTGTCCACCTTTTGCGCCCGCTGTAGGCATAACAGCATTGTAATAGTAAGCCAGTGCAAATTTCATGTGTTGCTTTCCCAGTGTGGTTACCTTGGCCACACTTAGCCCAAAAGGAATGGTCCATTTTTCGCCATCCTCAGCATTCAAATTTGCAGTAATGGTTGGCGCCATACCAATGGACCATGCCTTTTTGAGGTTGTAGTTGATAAAATACTGCGTGAAAAAAGAGCTATGTTTATTCGCTGTATTTGGGGTATAGTAGGCCCAGTTTTGAGCAGCCACAAAACCAAGGCTCCACTTGTTAAGCATTGCAAATAATACTACGGAAGGGCCGATAGCAAACTGCCCATCGCCCAGCACTCCTGCTGAGTTGGTAGGAATTAACAAACTGGGGCCAAAACCAATGGCAATTTTACCTTTAAGGGTTGGTGTAAAGAATGCCGTATAATTGATAATCCCTATGCCTGTGGTACTGCCGCTTTCTGCATTAAAATCCGGTTGTACCATTACCGGGATAATGATCCGGTTTACCATACTCCAGTTTTTGCTGATCTTCAAAGGCAAAACTGGTTGGATGTTAATTACTGTTTGCATGCGATCGTAGTCTCCCATGCCTAAATTAAAGTTGAACTGAAAGGGTAAAGTTGTGAGCGAAGCAATGGGATTTTGCGAAGCCTTGGCCAGCGCTGCATTTTCATCGGCATTTTCATCTTGAGTTAAGGCGTTCTGATGAATGCTCATAGCTAAAAAGAAAATTCCACAGTAAATTAGTATTTTGTTCATGTCTTTGGTTATTATATGTTGCTATTTATTATCATCAATTTCCTCTAATACTTTTACAGATAAAACTGTTAGTTGTAAATCATACAAGGATTTGAGTATGCCGGAAAAAGCAGCTTGGTCGATTACTCTGCCCACCAGCACAGAAATTGCTTTTGTCCCCTGCTTTTTAATTACATTTATCTGCATACCTCCCAGACGAAGTGACCAATATTGGTCAAGTTCACCCTGAACTTTTATTTGATAGACCGCAGGTTCTCTAAAACTGAAGCCCTTTGCATTGTCTTCTATTGTTGTGTTCATAGCTTTGGATTTATTTTTTTGATGTATTGCAACGGATTGGTTTACAGGGATAAACATCGTTAAGAACTTTTGACTCCTTAACGATGACTGTCCCGTTCACAATCACATAAGGGATTCCTGTGGAAGGTAACCCACCATCTTTCATGGTTGAGTTGTCAGTAACCGTTTCAGGATCAAAAATTGTAATGTCAGCGTCTTTACCCTTCTGAATTCTCCTTTTATTTGCCATTTGCTCCACACCATTGTCCTCCATAAACTTTGCAATCATATAGCTCATTTTTGAAATGGCAATATCCAAAGGAATGCTAAGTTTAATTTTGTCATTAAATCCTTCTTCTTTCAAATTGCTTTTAGCATGCATATCCATATTTTTTAGAAATAGTATTGAATCCATTGGTTCTTATCATCTTTAATTGCCAGCCCAATTGAATGGACAATTATTCAGCTACAAAATTACATGCTAAAGAGGGGTAGAGTCAACCCCCATATGGGTACTTAAAGGGTACTTTTGAAGTAAATGAAAGGAAAAGGAAAGGAATGCTTTCTTAAGGAAAAGGTTCTGGGTTTGAATTGGGATAAGCTGATTAGCTCACAACTAATGTTGATTGGCTATCAATCCCTCGTATGATAGGGGGATTTGGTGCGAGCTGTGAAATTGGGCTTTTCCCAAAGGGATTCCTTTGGAAAGCCCAAAAAGTCAGTGTTTGGACTAAAGTCCCCATCCATTATTCACATTTTTAATCACCGGCATAAATGCCGGAGTTAGTCATGTCAGAGATCATTTTCACACAGCATGTGAAGGACGGGGCTATTGATGATTTTTTTATTTCGAATTCAGCCTAATGGTTCTTTTCTATTATACCTAATTCGAGGGCTTTATTCACTGCATGAATCCGGCTATTTACATATAATTTACTGAAGATATTTCTGAGGTGTTTTTTGGGTGCACGACAAATTGCATTCTTGTTCAAAACAATAAAGAACTGTGGACGTTTGGCTCCAGAGGAGCCGAATATTGGTGGATGATATTGTCATTATAGAAAAGGGCGCCGCGTAGTGGTGCGATATATTTTCTCTGTGTTCCTGAAACATTCTCCCAGTGGGACAGGCTGCACCTCTGGCGCGGTTATGCCTGATTGCCTGGGATATTTACCAACATTTGGCCCCGCTGGGGCTGGACTAATAGCTTTGATCCATTATGAGTTGAATCGTGACGCATTGTGTACAATTGATCCGTGCATAAACCTTATTGTGCAATTTGTTGTGCACCCTGTTTTTTTACCGTGTCGGGTGCAATAAATAGCTTTTCAGCAATCTCTTTGTTTCTTAGGCCCTGGGCCAAGTGTTTGAGTACTTCTATTTCTCGCATCGAAAGTGGGTCCATTTCAGTTGATACAGGCTGAGTTTCAATCAAAGTCTCTCCACTTACCTTCTGAGGTTTTATTTCCAGTAATTTATGAATGCAGCCGACTTTTTTGGTTTCTTCTGGCATCCTATGTAAAACACCTTCCAACTCAGGCAAAAGATCAATTAGTAAGCGGATATTTCCCCCTGATTTGCAAAGTGAGACAGCCTCTTCCATTTTATTTAAGGAGGCATGAATTTCCCCTTGCTTCTCAAGTACAATAGCCTGCAAAGCCAGGACCGGAATTAAAATAAGACAGTTATTTGTTTTTCTGGAGAATTGCTCCAAATCCGCTAATACATCCATCGACTTGAGCGTGTCTTCATTGGTATTTTTGGATAGCAACACTTTAGCAAAAGTAAACTCAGGAAGGTAAAAAAAGTAATGTGCATTTAGTTCTCGTGGCACAAAGGTATTTGCCCAAGCCTGGGCCACCGATAAATTCCCTTGTCGCAATATCAGTTCAGCAAGTAAGGCCTGGCGGATTAATTGTACCCTTGTATTTCCATATATCGATATCCAGTGAGTTTTTTCCTATAATTTCTTTTGGGGAATATCCAAAAGTCTGTTCAAAGGCCTGGTTAGCTTCGGTAAATATACCTGTAGCAAGATTAGAAATGGTAATTGATGCCGATGAGGTCTTCAGGGTGTGTGATATTCTGGAAAGTCAGTGCTTGCATCTCTTCCATTGAGCTGCCTACGATTTCACAAAATTGCCGGTTAATGCGAAGGAAGCGTCCGTTGGGAGCAACATGTGCGATGCCAACCGCAGCCTGCTCAAATGTAGCCCGAAAACGCTCCTCACTTACTAGCAGCTCACTTTTCGCTATTTTTTTATCAGTAATATCCTCACTCATAAAAACTGCATAAAGTACCTTGCCGTTTTTATCTTTGATTGGGAACCCTTTTGTTTGCATCCCGACTGTTCTGGATACCGGATTATCAACATTTATGGTTTTAAGCGTATCAATGCCATCGTACTTATATTCAGGTAAAGTAACACTTTCACCGGCAAAAACCTTTTCGATAAGTGGCTGAATGCCAAGTTTAACAACCTGTTGGTCAGTCCGGACATTGTATTTCTCATATAGCCCTTTAAGCGTTTCTTTGTTAAATGCATACAGCTTCTCAAAAGCTTCATTCGATTCATAAAGCTTCCCATCCATGGTATGAATTTGAATAGACACAGATGATTATTCCATGAGTGCCCTGAAAGGAGCTTCATTTTCCTCTGACAAATGATGATTGTTCCCTTCTGTATTCATTAAGGTTGGGTTTTGTTCAATTCAAGATTTAAGGTGGTTGCAGACAAAATATCAAGTTTGTGTTGAATTCTAATAAGATATTGTATGGGGTGCTCACGATAGATATAATCTTTCGTTAGTACTGGCCAATGAAGTTTGGTTTTGAGCATATGAAATTATTTATTCATACTACACGATGCGTGTTTCTGTTTACAAACTTAATACTTTTCTGTAGGCATTTGGTTTATCCCAGATCAAATAAACCTTGCAAAGCACTGGGCAACCGGGTATAGGATGGAAAGCATACTTATCCTTAATAACAGTTCGTTTTTCTATTATGAGCTTAACTGGTAATTTGCAGTATTAGAAAAAATAATTGCTTAAAAACGATGCTATTTGAAGTAAAAGAAGTCTTCGATTGTTTACACCAAAACCAAAACAAGCAGTTATACTTTCTAAATCCTTCAATGTATTCTTGATCACTCAACTTTTGTTACTTAGGGTATTTGGAACTGCAGATAAACCCGATGTAGCAAAACCACAAAATATTTTTTTAAAAAAGGCGTCCCCTAAACCGTCCACCAATAAAAAACCCGCTGTTAATTTGTTATTAAACAGCGGGTTATAATTTACTTGGTTGCCCGATCAGGGCTCGAACCTGAACTCTTCTGAACCAAAATCAGACGTGTTGCCAGTTACACCATCGGGCATCCTTCC
>CAZBDF010000239.1:0-7187 GCA_964490385.1 uncultured Lentimicrobiaceae bacterium
AGAAAATAATATTTCAAAGTATGCTTCACTATACTATTTATGGCCCTACTGTTATTATAGTGGAAAAGAAATCTAATAAGGGCGTAAACGCCCTGTTGATACTTCTAATAATCCGGACACAGGGATAAACCCCTGTGCTACGGATTATGCTTCGAAATTGCCGGGGTATTTCCGTAACCCAGACGTTTACGTCTGGGATAATACACCGAACAGATACATTAAGGGCATTTATGCCCTTTCCCTGAAGTTTTTTATCTTCCATTAAATTCGTGGTAGAACTCTATTTATCATCTCTATTGAATTATCCTTCTTCCTATTTATCCTTCTCCTGTTTTTCCTTTTTCATGGCAGAAAAATACTTCCTGGTTTCGCTAACGATTACAGGCGTTAACAGCAACAAGGCAATCAGGTTGGGGATGGTCATAAATGTGATCACCATATCTACAAAATGCCACACAATATCAATTCCCCAAATCGATCCTAAAAACACAAACAGGGCATACACGTAATAATAAGGTTTAATCACCTTTTCGCCGAAAAGGTAATTGGCAGCACGCGTGCCATAATATGACCAGGAGATGACTGTAGAAAAAGCAAATAGCATCAGTCCAATGGCAACAATATGCGGCCCCATGTAATGAAGTCCTATTTCACCCAGGCCGATTTCCATGGCACGGATGGTCATGCTCACGCCCATTTTCACACCTTCTTCATTCCACGATCCGGTAAGGATGATCATCAATGCCGTGAGGGTACAAATTATAAGGGTATCAACAAGTGGTTCCAGGGAAGCAACCAGACCTTCACGTGCAGACCATTCGGTTTTGGCAGCAGCATGGGCAATAGGTGCAGAACCCTGCCCGGCTTCGTTAGAAAACAAACCCCGCCTGACACCCCAAATCAAAGTCATCATAAATGTAGAACCTACAAAACCTCCCGTTGCAGCAGTACCAGTAAAAGCATCAGTAACAATCAATGAAAAAGCTGACGGAATGTTTTGGTATTGGATACCGAGAATCAGCAAGGCAGCGCCCACGTACATCACAGCCATGAAAGGCACAAGCTTGGAAGTTACATCTGCGATTCTTTTAAGGCCACCAACAACAATCAACAAAACCAGGCCGGTGGTAATTATGCCTGTCCATAAAACCGGGATGTTGTAGCTGGTAAGCAGTGCATCGGCCATGGAATTGGCCTGCGCCATATTACCAGTACCCAGTGAACACAATATCGCTGCAACTGCAAAAATAACGGCCAACACTTTTGCAAAAGGCCCAAGTTTACTTTTTAAACCATGCTCCATGTAGTACATAGGCCCGCCTGAAACCGAGCCATCAGAATTGAATTGCCTGTATTTATGTGATAAAGTACACTCAGCATATTTTAATATCATTCCCAAAAATCCTGTTACCCACATCCAGAAAACTGCACCAGGCCCACCAAGATAGATAGCCAATGAAACCCCAACAATATTTCCGGTACCTACCGTTGCCGACAGGGCAGTAGTAAGTGCTTTGAAATGGCTTACATCCCCCTCGTCCCCCTTCTTGTCGTATTTCCCTGCAACTACCCTTATTGAATGCCAAAGTTTGGTGACATTTAAAAATCTCAGTTTGAAAATGAAAAACAAACCCGTTGGTATGAGCAGGAACAGTACAGCGTATCCTCCCACATATTCGTTGTAGGCTTGTATTACATTATCAATGGCGGTTACAAAATTATTCATATTCAATTCGTTTAGTGAATACAGGAACTTCGAGGGAAGGACAAAAATGGGGAAAGTTTTGGTCTCAGCCAAGAAGATGGGTTAAATAGAGGGAATCTAAAAAGGGGAAGGGAAGATGGTATTGGGTATAGGGGGAATAGGGGGTATAGAGTTTATAGGTTTGGTTAACGATTAACAGTTTTATCTCAAATTTAACTTTTTGGCAACAACTTATATGTTATACCACCCAACAAAAGAGGAGCGGGAAATGGAAAATTCCACCTTCGCTAAAGCTTTGGTGGATAAAAGGAGTGATGGAGTAATGGAGTATTGGAATTATTGATAATTGGAAGATGAGTCTTTGGCTCCACCATTGAAATAGCTTCCACGGACAAGGGGAGTAAAGGAAAATGAATAAGGAAAATAGATTTCTCCCTGCCTGCCCGCCGCTTCGCTATGGCAGGCGGGCGGTCGAAAAGACAGGGCTTCATTTGGGGGGTATGAGGAGAGGAACATCGGGCGCTCTGCGCCCGATGTTCCTCTCCTCCCAACTAAATTATTGCCCTGTCTTTTCGATGGAGCGCAGCGACTGAGAAATCTATTTTATCAATTGTAACAACTGATATAAACAGAATTAAAAAAGGTCATCCTTTGTATGAGATGACCTTTAATAGTTCGTTCAATATTTTCTTAATGCAAATTCGAACCAATCAAATGAATAAATTCAGCCCGGGTTTTCTCACTGAGAAATGCCCCGGTAAAATCAGAAGTAGTGGAAACCGAATTTTGTTTTTGGATTCCCCGCATCGACATACACATGTGTTGCGCTTCGATAACTACTGCTACGCCAAGCGGATTTAAAGTGTTTTGAATGCTTTCTTTAATTTGGGTAGTAAGCCTTTCCTGAACTTGCATCCTGCGGGCAAATGCGTCAACCACCCTGGGAATTTTACTCAAGCCAACAATGTATCCGTTTGGGATATAGGCCACATGGGCTTTCCCGAAAAATGGCAACATATGATGCTCGCACATCGAATATACTTCAATGTCCTTCACGAGGACCATCTGTTTGTAATCTTCCTTAAACTTGGCCGATTTTAATATTTCAGCAGGATCAAGATCATAGCCATGGGTAAGAAATTGCATGGCCTTGCCCACACGTTCGGGTGTTTTGAGTATGCCTTCGCGTTCAGGGTTTTCACCTATTAATTTGATAATCTCTTTGTAATGAAAAGCTAGTCTATCTAGTGTCTCCTGGTTGTATAGATCCATTTTTTCATAACCATCCATCTCATTTTGGCGCGCCATTTCCAAAAGAATTTCTTCTTTGCTGCTGCCATTGCCGTTTTTCTTCGCTGTAGGTTTCATATTAGTTTGTTTTCAGTTTTGTTTACGATTTGCCAAGCGAAAGTAAATAGCTTTTGTGAGATATTGTGCTTAGCTTTTGTTGTAGTGCGTATTAATTAAATAAGTTGATACGCCAGTATTTTCTCTTCTTTACCCTTTACACTAGTTTAGCCCAATTCCTACTGTTAATCCTTGAGGTAAAATATCGGTTAAGTCCCTATTTATCTCCTCCAGCTTTTTTATCATTTCTATTGCACAATAAACGGATGAAATTTCAGGATCCTTATTTGGCATAGGGGCGTCAAAAGTAACGAAATTTTCATCCCCCGTAAATTGATTTATGACCCCGTTGTACATTTAAATCACCTCTGCCATCTTGGAATAATACGTGTCAAGCATCCTTACTACCGCTGTAGGGTTCACGTTTCCCACCATCGAAGTAAAATTTCTAATATCACAAAAAAGCAATGCCACATTTAACTTGACACCTTCTTTAATGTCTTTTTTAGTGTTAGAGAGCGCTTTTTTTACAATCGACCCTGGAACATATTTTAAGTCCTTTAAAAATTACCAACCTTTGTTGGCTGGGAAAAAGTCCGGACACTTCCAATTTTGATGAGAATTGAAATCCTACAGAATGAGAAAAAGGAGTACTGCGATAATTACAGAAACAGCAATTCCAACGGAGAGTTGTTTAATTATGGTTTTAGCGGAGAAGGTTTTTATTTTTCCCGGATCCCCCAGTTTATTATATTTACTGATCATGTCATCACGGTCCTTTACAGAAGTTTGGCAACCTGGGCTGTCTGCAATATAGTGTTGGGCAAAGGGAAAACAGATTACCCTTGTAGGTTCTGCTTCTGCCAATCCCGGAAAAAGTGTGTTTTCTGCTATGCTAATATCTGCTATTGGAACATCCAGGGCTTCCTCAACTTCAGCCGGATCAAATATCACAGCAAAAGGATTATCATCACCAGCAGCAAGATCCTTACAATGTGCTATAGAGGTATTCCCCATTAGCCAGAGCTTTTGATCCAGTTTGCGTATCTTGCCCCTTTTTATGCTACAATTGAACCTTAGCTTTCTGTTTGTCTTCTCTTCCTGAATATCCAGAAAGACTTCTCCCTTTGGACTCGTCGTGAAAATTGCCTTTTTGCAATTTGGATCAGCAATACCCTTTCTAGGTTCGGAAATTAAGGTATTGCTTAATATATCAATGAAAATAAAAGACAAGAGCCCGGTTATTTTGTCTATTGCAATGAGGTAAGACTCTTGCCTTGTGCCCCAAAAAGTACTTGCGCGTGTATTGAGATTACCAATTCCCATGTAGTAACCTGGTTCTTCATCGGCAAATAATTTAGTCTTTGCAAGCTCATAACGCTCTGGTAACATTGATTTTGCTTCTTCAAAATTTTTGAGCTTGAAGAATAAAAACAGGCTATAGGGATCAATAGCAAAACCCATAAGGGGAGTATTTTTTGAAGCCCTGTATAATAATCTCTTCATAATAGGCGAAGGCAGCAATCCTTTGAACTTCTGGAAGAAGAGAAAATTACTGACTTCCATTGGATTGATCAGGCTCTCAATGCCTTTTATAAACTTTTCATCATTCTGTATTTCCATATGTTTTTTTAACCTTGTTTAACCGCTAGCTTGCCCGGCTAATTGTTCTCGAGTTTATGATAACTTTTATTTGCATATTCTATCTGCTGCTAATTTTCCCGTTAAAATCGACATTGGCACACCAGCAGGACTAAAGGTCCATTGTCCGGCCTTAAAAACATTTGGTATGGAGGTTACAACCGACTTTTGTGCATCCTGAATTTTATTCGGAACAGGTATTGAATCCTGAAAGGACCAACCTACAATTGCCCCTTCAGAACTGGCCACTCGGTTTTGAATGCTTAGTGGGGTGAAGCTAAAACTTTCTATTAGTTTTTCTTTCAGCATTGGATAAATAGAATTTGAAATAACATTCACTATTCTAGTTTCAAGTTCTTGCTTGAATTCCTCGTACCAACCTGCTTCTTTTATTTTCTCGAACAGATCAAATTCACTTAGAAAACTTATAATGATGCCTGATTTACCTTCGGGGACAAAGCTTGCGTTTTTTAATCCGGGTATTGAAATCTCGTAGGTATTTAACTCCGTAAACTTATCGAGCCAAGCGGATAATTGAACCTTGGTAACATCTGCCCAATTGTTGATCAGTTGTTTTAGATCTTTCGTATGAAGATTGCCCAAACCCTTGCGAGAAGGAGAATAAAAGAAATGCCCACTTGCAATATTTTTAAAGGTTTCCAGTGGCTCGTCCACTTCTAAAAAGAGGGAATAAACTGAATCACTGCCTCGTCTTTCAAGTATTTTATTTTTTTCTATTTCAAACTTATTTTGAACTTTTAAGGGCAGCCCTTGAACACTTGTGTTTTTATAAAAGTACTTTAAATCGGCAGCCCATATGAGTTTGTCGTAATTGTAAGTATTGTTTTGTTCGTCTTTTACCCATTGTTCCGTGGCATTAACTTCGCTTATAATTGTTTCTAATTTTACCTCTCCACCCAATTCAAGCACCTTGTTGTAAACAGCAGTGGCCAGTGAGCCAACTCCGTTTATAGGGTATTGATAATCGAGGTAAAGAGAAAAATAGCTAAGTGCAAAAAAGGTAGGTGTGTGTCGGAAGAAATGTTGGGAAATGATATCTCGAAGCGATTGATTTTTTATGATTGTCTCAAGGTAGGTTTCAACCGGCATATTCATTTTATTGATTTTACCAATGGTGAAAATGAATTTTGGAAGCCAGGGCAAAAGTTCTTTAAAGATGTAATTTCGATCGCGTTTTAAATCTTTAAAAAATGGATTCGCAACACCATAAAGCACGTCCATGTGCTTCATTACTTTTCGAATAACTTTTATTGTTGCCTCAATTTCATCTTCACTTTCAGGGTAGTATTTTTTTAAAAGAAGCTCGTAATCGCCTACGCTACTTTTGTCTTTTATGTGCAATACATCTTTCTCAATACCTACCGTGACCGGGCTTTTAACAAAGTCAAGTTCGATACCTAAATCTTCAAGCATGGGTATAATAATTCCAGCATCTTCCAGTGCGCGAACGCCAGCTTCAAATTGAAACCCTTTATGTTTGAATGAACTAACCAAACCACCACACGCATCATTTTTTTCGATAAGAAGAACGTTTTTGTTTTCTCTGGCCACATAAGCCGCTGCTGTTAAGCCAGCAATACCGCCGCCTACAATAATGGTATGATAGTGATTGTTCTCCATCTATTTTTCTATTTCCAGTTTCATTTTAAGTTGCCAAGGTTTAAACTAACATCCCAAAGCTTTCTTGCTTCATCAATGTCCCAGGCCGGTGGCGAAGGAATTTCTTCGGTGGTTAAACTAAAGAACTTGCCACTAATTCCTTCTACATCTTTCGATACCCCTAAATAATAAAGCGAATCAGAAGCAATGTCGGTTGGTCGCAACATTTTGTCTATTACATTCCTTTTATACCACTTATAAATTGGCCCATTATCTTTACCCGAATTAGATTCAACAGCTCCCGGATGCATTGAATTGATGGTGACATTGGAACCCTCAAGTTTTTCTTTAAAAATGTGCATCGAAAGCAGTTGCGCAAGCTTTGCTGAACCATAAGCTTTTAGGCCGGAATAGCGTCTTATTTCAAAGTTCAAATCATCCAGGTCAATGCCCCATGGAGCAAAACGATGTCCTTCTGAATTATTCATTATTATTCGTGCAATTTTCTGAGCTTTCAGTTTTATCATCAATTTATAATTGATGATAAATGAAGCCAGGTAATTTACAACAAAAACAAGGTCAAATCCTTCATCAGTTAGTTGCTGTTTTGATAAGGTCAGCCCGGCATTATGAATGACAACATCAATTGGTTTTTCCATGGCCGAAAGCTTGTCTGCAACCTCGTGTATATCCTTGAGCTTACTTAAATCGGCAATTAAATAATCGCACTTTATGGCATACTTTGATTCTATCTCTGTCTTTAACTTTATCGATTTTTCTTCGTTACGATTTATGCATAGTAAGTCAGCTCCCATAGAAGCATACTTCCGAGCAGTAAAGGCACCTATACCCGATGTAGCTCCAGTAATTACTA
>CAZBDF010000240.1:0-3658 GCA_964490385.1 uncultured Lentimicrobiaceae bacterium
AATTGAATATCCATTCTCTCATCAGACTGTAATTCGATATTTAACAGCTTTAATATTCGTTAACTATGATAAATATCAAATCATAAAAAAACCTAATTGCCGGATGATATGGCCTCTATTTCCTATTTTCGCCACTAAATTTTAAATCTAATTCCAATGAAAAAATCACTTCTTTTTGTCGCGACTGCAGTAATTCTCATTTCTTACACTTCCTGCAAAGATGTTGTTGAGGACGTAATCGATTGCACTGTTGAATCGGCCTTCTTAAAAGTTGAGGCCAGTATTGATGATACAAATCCCTTGCTGGTGCATTTTACTTTTATTAATGGTGATACCATAAACAATACTTTCACCCTCGACCAAAGCATTAAGTGGGAATTTGGCGATGGCGCTGAAGAAACTTCTGATGGCCTCACCATTTCTCATCAATATCCTGATATCGCAACCTACGATACCAAGGGGTATTATATGCTACGCAGGGGCAGTGCTACATGCAGCGACTACAAAGAAAAGTCAGTAACATTGGAATAATTTCAATTGTTATTGAATTTATGTGTGATCGATGTAATCGAAACCTGACTATCCATTCGATTTTTATTAGCTTTGAAGCTTCATTCTTCAAATATGGCATAACATGTTCATTATCGATAGGTGGGAAGAAATTTTTAGTACGATAAAGAAAAACAAACTCAGGACATTCCTCACTGGCTTCAGTGTGGCCTGGGGTATTTTTATGCTTATTATTTTACTTGGATCCGGTCAGGGTCTCGAAAATGGTGTGCGCGACCAGTTTAGTTCCTCGGCAACCAATACGCTGTGGGTATGGGGTGGCGAAACAACCATGGCCTACCAGGGACTTAAACCCGGCAGGGACATCCAATTTGACAATAGCGATTACGACGACCTCGAACGAAATTTGAACGGAGTTGGCCACATGGCCGGGAGGTCGAACGTATGGGGCGATAATATTGTCAGCTATAAAAATGAATCAGGTAGTTTCGAAATCAGTACCGTCAGCCCCGATTACCAGATCATCGAAAAAGTTAATATGGTGGAGGGCCGTTTTATCAATGAGTTTGATATGCAGAAAAACTTAAAGGTTACTGCCATTAGCGGCAATGTTAAGCAGTTATTGTTTAAAGATGAGCCAGCACTTGGGAAGTATGTGAGTGTTCAGGGCATCCCTTTTAAAGTGGTTGGCATTTGGCAAGATGATAATGGCAGGCAAGACGAACAACAGAAGATTTATTTGCCAATATCGACAGCACAAAAGGTGTTTTTGAACCGCGACCGAGTTGGGACAATGGCCATCACCGTTGGCTCAAACTCGGTGACTGAAAGCAACGAAATGGCTGAGGAGATAAAAGCAAAGCTTGCCCACCGCTTAAAGTTTGATATAAAAGATGAGAGTGCTATGTTTGTTTGGAACGGGGTTGAAGAGTTTAAAAAGTTCATGGATCTGTTTGCTGCCATCCGCATGTTTATCTGGGTTATCGGTATCGGAACCATAATAGCAGGTATTGTTGGGGTAAGCAATATAATGATGATTGCCGTAAAGGAACGTACCAAAGAAATTGGTATCCGAAAATCCATGGGAGCTACACCGATGTCAATTATTTTATTGATCATGCAGGAATCGGTACTCATTACGGCAGTAGCAGGTTATATTGGCTTGGTGCTTGGCGTGGGCTTGTTGGAACTGATTTCGCCACATATCCAAACGGAATTTTTCAGAAACCCGGAAGCAAACCTCGGGATCGCTATTAGTGCAACACTTGTTCTGATCCTTGCCGGGGTTATTGCAGGATATGTTCCCGCCAGGCGGGCAGCGGCTATCAGGCCGGTTGAAGCGCTGAGGGATGAGTAGGGGGGAGACAATGATTAAATGTGGCAATGATTAAATGATGAAATGCGACAATGATAGAATGATAAAATGTGAGAATGATAGAATGACTGAATTTTTGAATCTTTGAATCTTTGAATCCTTGAATACTTGAATACTTGAATCTTTGAATCTTTGAATACTTGAATGCTTGAATCTTTGAATCTTTGAATGTTGAGCGAAGCGAAATCCCGCCTTTGCGGGGATTGAATGAGACAATGAACAAATAACCCGTCTTGCCGGCGAGGCAGGCAATTAACTTTTTCTATACCTATGTTCGACCGCGACCGTTGGCAGGAAATTTACCATACACTCCGAAAGAACAAACTTCGTACTTTCATGACAGCCTTTGGTGTGTTTTGGGGTATCTTTATGCTCATCATTATGCTGGGATCGGGTAGGGGACTCGAAAATGGGGTTACCTCCGGAATGGGTAATTTTGCAACCAATAGCGTTTTCATGTGGACGAACCAGACCTCAATGCCTTATCAGGGTTTTCCAAAAGGCCGACGATTTTACTTCGACAATGACGATATTGAAGCACTAAAACAAAATATTCCCGAAATCAAATACCTTGCACCAAAGATCCAGGGCTGGTCGTCAGGAGATGGAAACAACAATACTGTGAGAAAAAATAAAACCGGGTCTTTTTCGATCCTTGGTGAATATCCCGACTGGAACCGGGTTGATCCTATGGATGTTTACAAGGGACGGTTTCTAAATGAGCTGGACATTAAATCCTCCAGAAAAGTTGCTGTGATTGGCACTCGTGTTGAGGAACTGCTTTTTGATCCGGATGAAGATCCTATCGGTGAGTACATTAAAATAAAAGGTATTTACTTTCAGGTGGTTGGTGTTTTTAAACCCTTAAATACCAATATCAATTTTGGTGGCGAAAAGGAACAAAGTATTTATATTCCATTATCAACACTACAAAAAACGTATAATTACGGGGATGTCGTCGGTTGGTTTTCGATCACCTCAGTCGATAATGTCCCTGCCTCAGTGGTTGAGGAGAAAGCAATTGCCCTCATGGCCCGGCGGCATACCATCCATCCTGATGACCGCGAGGCTTTTGGCCATTTTAACCTGGAGGAGGAGTTTAGTCAAATGAATGGATTGTTCAAAGGCATTGCCGGCCTGATTTGGATTGTTGGTATTGGGACTTTGCTTGCCGGCGTAATTGGCATCAGCAACATCATGTTAGTTGTGGTTAAAGAACGGACCGCCGAAATTGGAATTCAGCGGGCATTGGGGGCAACACCAATGTATGTGATGAGCCAGATCGTGCTTGAATCCGTAATTCTTACGACTCTGGCAGGATATATCGGCTTAGTATTTGGGGTTGGTTTGCTTGAAGTGATCAATTACGCGCTGCTTAACTTTGAAGTCGATAATGAAATGTTCCGGCGTCCTGAGGTGGATTTCAACGTGGCAGTGATGTCTCTTGTCATCCTCATCGTATCAGGTGCCATTGCCGGATTGATACCCGCCCGCCGCGCTGTAAAAATCAAACCTATTGATACTTTACGGGACGAGTAAGGGAAATGGAGTAGTGGAGTAGTGGTGGGGTGGAGTATACACTTCTAACATTGGACATCCGGTCTTCAGTCATCGGTCATCGGTCATCGGTCATCGGTCATCGGTCTCTGTCTTCCGTCTTCCGTCTTCCGTCATCAGTAATCAGTAATCAGTCATCAGTCTTCGGTCTTCGGTCTTCAGTGCCGAGGCAAAGCCTTGTGCATGCTCGAGCATAGCTCGGCATCATCGGTCATC
>CAZBDF010000240.1:3758-7171 GCA_964490385.1 uncultured Lentimicrobiaceae bacterium
GTGCCGAGGCAAAGCCTTGTGCATGCTCGAGCATAGCTCGGCATCATCGGTCATCAGTCTTCGGTCATCGGTCTTCAGTCTTCTGTCTTCCGTCATCAGTAATCAGTCATCAGTCTTCGGTCTTCAGTGCCGAGGCAAAGCCTTGTGCATGCTCGAGCATAGCTCGGCATCATCGGTCATCCAACATCCAACATCCAACATCGGTCATCAGTCACCGGTCATCCTACCTCTTCCCTAAGGCTTTCTTTGCGAAAAGGATCGGCGGCGGCTCCCTTGTCCGGCATTGTTCCCGGTATTCCCTTGTTTATTCCGCCACCGTTGCTGCTGTGGACGCTGTTGGGTGTTGTTTGCCGGCCGTTGAGGCCTTGCCTGGCTGGTGGAAACATCTTCAGTGCCATCATCAGGGTAAGGGTGATCGTCCACCACAGGAATTTGTTGAGCGATCAGTTTCTGGATATCGCGCAAGTATGCTCTTTCTTCACCATCACAGAATGATAATGCGATCCCGCTGGCTCCGGCACGCCCGGTCCGGCCAATGCGGTGAACATAAGTCTCAGGGATATTTGGCAGGTCGTAATTGATGACATGCGATAATTCTTCAATGTCGATTCCACGTGCGGCAATATCCGTTGCAACAAGCACTTTGGTGTGGCCACTTTTAAAATTAGCCAATGCCAATTGTCTGGCTCCTTGCGATTTATTACCATGTATTGCGCTGGCGCCAATATCTGCTTTGTCCAACAGTTTAACGATTTTGTTTGCGCCATGCTTTGTCCGCGAAAAAACCAGCGCTGAACTGACATCTTCTGTTTTTAGAAGATGGATAAGTAATTTTACTTTGCTTTTTTTGCCCACAAAATACACTGCCTGATCCACCTTTTCGGCGGTGGTTTGCTCTGGCCTTACTGTAACCTTTTCAGGATTACCCAATATCTTGCGTGATAGATTGACAATATCGGATGGCATGGTTGCCGAAAAGAACAGCGATTGCCTTCTAACCGGTAGTTTTGCAATGATCTTGCGGATGTCATGGATGAATCCCATATCAAGCATCCGGTCAGCTTCATCAAGCACAAAATATTCAACATCTCTCAAAGTGATAAATCCTTGCTGCATCAAATCAAGTAATCGTCCCGGCGTTGCTACCAATACATCAATACCTCTTCTAAGGATTTCAGTTTGTGCACCTTGCTTCACACCACCAAATATAACAGTGTTCTTTATCCCGGTATATTTTCCGTATGCCGTAAAACTGTCTGCAATCTGAATTGCCAGTTCCCGCGTGGGAGTGACGATAAGTGACCTGATTTTACGAGGTCCTTTATTTCGTTGGTTATTTTGATAAAGATGCTGGAGGATAGGAACGGCAAAAGCTGCCGTTTTTCCTGTCCCCGTCTGGGCGCAACCGAGCAAATCCTTGCCTTTTAAAAGTATAGGAATAGATTGTTCCTGGATTGGGGTGGGTTGTACGTATCCTTCAGCCTTTAGGGCCCTCAGGATGGGTTCTATAATTTTTAAATCTGTAAATTTCATTGATAATTTATATTAAATGTAAACGGAAGGAAATACCAATATTCGTTTGAATATTCTATTTCAAAGAAAATTGGATGGGGTAGCGAGCAGGATGAGCTACAATAAAATCAAAATGGGATTTTGCTTGGTGGAATACTAAGTACTGTACAGCAGAAATAAACCTAATAGGCAGGATTGTGATTTATTTATCAATCTTAACACGTACAGCAGTTGGCCCTTTCATGCCCTGTTCTACTTCAAAAATAACTGCATTGCCCTCCTTGATGTCCTCGAGTGTATTGTTTATGTGCACAAAAACATCATTCTTGGTTTCTGAATCTTTGATAAATCCATAACCTTTGGAATCATTAAAAAAGGAAACAACACCTTTTCTGATGGGATCATAATCTACAAGGTCTTCACGATTGGGCACTCCTAACTTGATGTCTTCAACCTTAATCACAGTTTTTTCCGCCGGGTCAGGTGGTGCGTCAATGATCATCCCGTTTTCATCAACCCATGCAATCATGTCGTCAAGACTGCCTTTCTTTTCATTTTCCTTGTTCGCCAGTCTTTTCTTTTCCTTATCTTTCCTCTTCTTCTCTTTCTTATTTCTTACTTCTTTTTTATTGAATGATTCTTGTGACCTGCCCATAAATTCTATTGTACTTAATTTGTTAGTAGTTGTTTTTTAAAAATTTGCTTTGAATTTTATTAAAAAGCTGCTTCAGCAAAGATAACAATTTGTGGTTATCAGTACCTTAATTCGAATTAATTATTACAGATTTAGATATTGCTGCATCCTAAATTCTTCCAATTTGTAAATTAATCGTCAGCTTCCAACACTTGTACTTCCCAATATTATTGCCATGCTAAAAGATACAAATACCCATCCCAGTCTGAACGACTGAAATGGGTATTTTCAAAATTTTCTATGAATTGGATTCAAATTAAGCGAACTTAATCTGCCAATTTCACGTTGATAGCAGCAAGGCCTTTTTCGCCTTGTTTTGTATCGAAAACTACAGCTTGTTCGGGCTGCAGTACATCGTATGAATTGCTTAATCCAGTGCGGTGAACAAATATATCTTCTCCGCTTTCAGATTCAATAAAGCCAAAACCTTTAACTTCATTGTACCATTTTACTTTTCCGTTTGCCATGATAAACTCTTCCTTTTAGATATTAATAAGTTTCTTTCCTTGGCCTTGCTTCATTCACAGTGATATCCCTGCTTTTATGGTTGGTGCCGTTTAGTGCATCAATTGCAGCTTTTGCTTCATCATCATTATCCATGGTAACAAAACCAAATCCTTTGCTTCTTCCGCTGAATTTGTCACTGATTACATTTGCGGAACTTACTGTTCCAAATTCTCCAAAAATTTCTTCAAGTTCACTAGCGTCAACTTTAAAATCAAGATTTCCTACGTAAATATTCATAATATTAAAATTTAATTGTTTAAAACAGGATTTAAAAAGGTGAGCGTGATGAACTAATGATTAGAGGGATTAGTAGATAAGCGCAATTTCTCAAACCTGAATTTTTGGCAAAGATAAGCTTTAATTAACATAAACAAGATATTTAACTGTTTTTCACATAAAAAGCAAAATCATATCTTCTCTTATTGAGAAAGCTTAAGTTTAATCTCATTTTTGAGATGCTCTTTTTGGCCAGCATTTTATATTTATTGTAGCCGGTACTGGAATGAGATGAATCTATCTTGTAAGTTAGTTCAATTGTGTCATTTATCCGCCAGCTGGCGGCTGTCATTAATTGTCATTTGCGCTTTGCGCGTCATTTTCTTTGCATTTAATGACTATCAATGACCATTTAATGACCATCAATGACATTTAATGACCATCAATGACATTTAATTGAAAAAAGATTCAATTTTTACAAATC
>CAZBDF010000241.1:0-7163 GCA_964490385.1 uncultured Lentimicrobiaceae bacterium
GTTAATAATATGTGCATTCGCTTTTTTGTCTTAAAGTTTATTTGTCAATAATCATTCTTACACTAAACAAAAACCTCTCACTATTTAGATATCCTTTACTTTCTTTTGGCTTGACCCAAAAAAACAATATGTAACAGTCATTTATTTTTATGGGTAACCTTTTTGACTAATGAACACTTTAATTTTTGTTTTGTTTAAAAATTAAGTAATATTATTAAACATTAATAAACAATCATAAACTTAACTTGAAAAACCATGAAAGTAGCAATTCTAATTGTACTGATAACATTTTTTACACAACAAACTTTAACAACCAGGGCATCAGGCAAAAAAGCATGAAAGGTGAATTGGCCAACCTGTCGTACACATTCAATAATATGGCTGACACCATTTTGAAAAACATTGATGAATTAAAGGAGGTTGACAGTCTCAGGCGGGAGCTTATTGCAAACGTATCACATGATCTGCGTAGTCCGCTGGCAGTGATCCATGGCTACATCGAAACCATGCTCATGAAGGAGGATAAGCTATCTTCCGCAGAAAGACAAAAGTACCTCCAGATTATTCTGGATAGTAGTGAACGCCTTAACAACCTGGTTTCAGATCTCTTTGAATTGTCAAAACTGGAAGCCCGTCAAATTCAATTAAAAAAAGAACCATTTTTCATAAACGAACTGATGATTGATGCAGCACAACAGTTCAATGTTCTCGCAGATAAAAAGCATATCGAAATCAAATCAGACATTTCGACCACCTTGCCCATGGTAAAAGCAGATATTTCACTGACGGAGCGTGTTATTCAAAACTTGTTATCGAATGCCATACAATACACTCCTGAAAAAGGAAATATTGTGCTGAATGTAAAACAGGTAAAAGATAACATTGAAGTAAATATTGAGAATACCGGCAAAGGTATTTCAGCCGAGGAACTTCCTAATATATTCGAAAAGTATTATAAGGTAAGTAAGGATCACAGCATAGTTAAAGGAACTGGCCTTGGCCTTGCCATAGTCAAGAAAATCCTTGATATTCATAATATCCCCATTAATGTAAAAAGTACTCCCAGCAAATTTACTTCCTTCTCTTTTATTGTACCGGTTTTTCAGGGCTAAGAAAAAAAGTATAGGGTATATGGTATATAGTTTTGATGAATGTTTTCCCTGTTAAAACTTCCAAAAGGCCTTTTGGGTTTTCAAAACTCAAAAGGCCTTTTTTTTGAGTGAATAGACTCCTACCTATTTCGTTTGTAAGAATGACATAAATGAGGGGATTAAAGTTAGGCTGTCTCAAAAGCAAATTAGTCCTTTCACGCAAAGACCACAAAGTATTTAGAGAGTTGCGCAAAGAGTGCATTTTCAATCTTAATTGATTTTCGGACTTTGCGAAAACCTTAGCGGACTTTGCGTGAAACTTACTTTTGAGGCAGCCTCACCTCCCACAAAATAAATGTCACTTTGAAGGAGTCTGCAACTAAGAGGCCACTTATCTGATTTCTAAACTTTTCAGAATGAACCTATCGATAAAGCCAGCCAGTTTTGGTTAAAAGATAAATAACCTACACGCAACCCGAAACGTCTTTTTACAGAACCTTTAAACTTCCGTGATACTTTCGTGATTTCCTGCCTGTAGTTTTGCATCATAAATTTTAAAACAAACAACTAAATAAATTTGGAAATTTGACGATGTGCAAATTTGAAAATTAAATCCGCTTAGCGGTAATGAAAAACGATTATTTGCAAACATCGTTAACATGCTGTGAATAGTGGCTCTGTAAGCTGCTAAACATCTCAACAATTTAACCCGCCTTCGCCTTCATAATTCAAGTAGTCACTTAGGTTTTCAAGATAGGCTACGGCGAGGCAGGCAATTCAACAATTCAACAATTCAACAATTTAACATTTTAACTATTTAAACTATGAGAAAGCAACTTTTAATTTTACTGATGGTACCGGCACTAATTTTCACAGCTTGTAAAAAAGACGATGACACTCCACCGGATCCACAACTTGGAACACTAGAACTAAACATGACTAACCTTGCCCCTTCTGACGCCGGTGAGCAGTACGAAGGATGGATAGTAGTAAATGGAACACCTGTTAGCACCGGAACTTTTACGGTAAACGCAAACGGTGATTTATCACAATCTTCGTTTATGCTCGATCCTGAAACTTTGGATTTAGCAACTGATTTTGTATTGAGTATTGAACCAATGCCCGACAATGATCCGGAATCCAGCGCCATCAAAATCCTTGGTGGATCATTTTCAGGAAATACAGCATCGGCAACCGTTGCACACCCGGCTGCGCTTGGTGATGACTTCATGAATGTAATGGGAAAATATATCCTCGCCACACCAACAACTGCTACTATGGATGATGAAAACAGCGGTGTAAGGTTTCTGGATATTAACGGCGGCAGTCCAATAATGGGCCTCGAATTACCTGATCTTCCTTCGGGATGGAAATATGAAGGCTGGGCAGTTGTGAATGGAATGCCTGTTTCCTCCGGCACTTTCAGCATGGTTGATGCAATGGACGACTCAGCACCATATAGCGGAATTAACGGCAGTGGCCCTCCATTCCCCGGCGAAGATTATGTGATGAATGCCCCGTCAGGCCTTGATTTTCCAACTGATTTGTCTGAAGGAGTAGTTGTGATCTCGATAGAGCCAAGCCCTGATAATAGTCCCAATCCATTTGCATTTAAGCCATTGGTTGGCCATGTACCTGCAAATGCCGAAGACCATAAAACTTATGATATGATGGACAACGTGGCGGGAAGTTTCCCGAGCGGAACTGTTTCACGTTAAAATCAGGTATTAATTCGCTCAAAGAAAAAGAGGCTGGCCCATTGGGTCGCCCCTTTTTATATTTTTCATCAATTTAAAATATTGCTGGTTGAGACAAGGCATGCCTTGTCTCTGCTTATTTCACCATCAATTTCCCATTGCCTTTCAATGCTCCATCATTCGCGCTAAAGCGGAAAATATACAACCCTTCGGCCAGTCCTTTCCGTTCCAATTTAACCTTGTTCGAGAAAATATTCGAAAGCCTTATCGCCTCAATTCCGAAGGCATTATAAACGATTAATTCACCATGATGAACGTTTTTATCGGTCTTGATATAAACGGTTGATGAAGTAGTCATTGGGTTTGGATAAATATTAAACGACACCTCTTCGATCAAAGGTTCTTCGGGGATGGAAACCATCAGACTATTCATTTCTCCGGGAGTTCCGTTTCCGCCGGATGCCATCCAACTTTCGGCCAGGCCATTGTCGAGCATGGGCGCGATCAACTCTAATGAAGGTCCGCCACCATCGGGTTCGGTTGGCCATGGATCAGTGTCGCTATACCTGACCGTATCAATCAAAATTCCTTCGTTATTGTACAAACGTAACAATTCCCCACTCCCACTCAACCCAAAATCCATATCACCAATTACATTTTCAATCGCTGGATAAAAACTGCTGAACACAGCTGTATCTTTACTTAATACAAGATAACCCAGAGAATTGATGAATGTATTTTCAGGAAATTCAAATACATGTGCATCGTCCTCATCCCTGAACTGCCAGCCCGTAATATCAAGTGCATATTGATGGGGATTGTAAAACTCAACCCAATCTTCGGTATCAAAACCATCGGCAGGATTATACATGATTTCGTTGATCACTAAGGAGTCAACATATAATTTTGGTTTAAACATGGCCACGATGTTGTCGCCTACAGTAAATTCAAAGCTGACTTCCATTGCTGAATCATTTGGCAAAACACTATGGTTATTCAAAACCCATTTATCAAATTCATAATTCACATCCGATTCGATCGCTTTTAATTGTGTTTCAATACCTCCAAAGTACATTCCACCCCAGGGTAATTCTGGTGTTAATGAGTTAACCTGTATCTCACCGGCTCCGGCGGGTTCAACTGCAAAAGTCACTTCGTGGGGGCCGGTCAAATCCCAACAATTCTCAAAGCCTTCGGGAAGGTAATCGTGCCGGCTGGCTATAAAATTCCTGATTTTCTTAACATTGTTTTGCCACTGCTCTACCGTACCTCCCCAACGCGCCACGTGCTGGTCCATTTCGGGTAACATCTTAGCTTCTATCTCATCCAAATAAGGATGCATTGATCCCGGGTGGAATGCAGTGTTGTACAAATCGATATACCTTTGAAGATAGTATTGTCTGAATCCCTCGTTGTCTAACAGTTCGTTCAATGCCACAATATGTTCTTCGGGATCAGAAGTTAACCCTTCGGGATAACATGGAATGGTATAAGGACTAATCCCCGGAACACCTGTGTAGTTGATGTAGTGGGCAAATGTGGCATCTTCATCCCATAAAACGTAACCCCATTTTTGGTGACCACCTTCAGGGTTTAGACCTTTCCACCAGCCAACATTCCAGTTGATCCAGTCGGAGCAAACTACAAATGAATTCATGTGGATGTAATCGACGAGGCTTTTATAATCATAACGTTCAGCCACGTAATCAAAATGCTCCTGATCAGCCATATCCTGCTGTTTGATGTAGTTGTGCAGAGGGTTCCAATCGTCCCATGCAGCCTGTCCGCCATATTCGGCCCAGCTCCCACCCCATAATTTCAGGTAATAAATATCATATTTACCCTGATTATAATAATAATTCGTAAAATCGTGATCACTTACCTTTTCGCGATAACCGTAAACTCCCCAATAATCTCCATTACAATACATCACACCTTTTTCTCCTTTTCGCACATCAAGATGCATATTATTTCTTTCGGCAGTATTTTGAACAAAGAAATCTCTCAGCAAGGCGCTCGTATCAATGCCTGGATAATTATCATCACCAGCCGCCCTGAGAATAACCCTTTGGAATTCGTCGCGATCGGTCAATGGGATCATCTGCTCACGGATAGCATAATTGTATCCACATTCGTCTCTTGCTATATAATCGATGCTGCGCTGGTCGTGCACCCACGAATCCTGCCCATGCTCATTAAATTCTCCATATCCAAAAGTAGTTCGTTCACCTTCCTCATTAAAATATTCGAAAGTACCAAAGGGACGTAGAGATTGATTTCCATTCAATAAATCATCCAGTTGACCCGCTGAGAGTGACATAACGGCTACCGTATGTTCCTCGTTAATAAAATAGGTATTGAATTCGATAAACCCGCGTAATCTCTCTGTATCCGGATGATAACACCGTGCTTTAACAATCGTGGTTGAACTTACTTCGATAGGTTCAGTATAGATTGGTGAAGTTAACAATGGTTGATCTCCATTGATTGTGTAATGTATTTCAACATCAGGCTCAGTGCTTGTAATTGTGATGAATAAAGTTTCGTTATAAAAACCTGCTGTATCACTCATCTGGGGCTTTGCACAATAAGCAGGATAGGCATTTGAACCATCGTTTGAGCTGTTTGGGGTTGGTGTGGGGAAAATGCCCCATGTATCAGCGCCATCAGTAACCCTTCCTCTCGAATGGTCCATTTGGGTTAGTTCAAGCGTAACGTCCTGCAATATTCCCCCAAAGGGATCAGATAGTACAATATGCTCAGGATTGTCTTTGGTTTGGGAAAGTTTGAAGTTGGTGTGGTAATCACTACCACTTACTTCGTCCCTTCCTGAGGCCCAAAATCGCAGAAAGCCATTTGCAGGAATTTCTGTACCACTAGGAATTAGCCATTTGTAGGGATTGTCCGGTTTGTCGCTCAGGAAATGGCCCCCGATAACAACGGCAACATCTTCTGTATTGTACAACTCGATCCAGTCATCAAAAGAACCATAGTTATCGGCAAACTGATCGAGGTTGGAAACGGAGTATTCATTGACCACAACTTGTGAAAATGAAATGTGTCCTGCAAGCATAAAAGTTAATATTAGTAGCAGAGTTTGAAAGTAGTTTTTTTGACGCATAGTAAAGATGTGTTTAATCAGGAAATTTATTATTGTTTACGAAGGAAACAAAAGTAGGGAAAAAATGAATTAAGGTGAGTTCTTTTTTGAGCATCATGTATTGGACTACAAAAAAAGATGAAACACCATGGAAGGGAAAAGGTTTAAATCCCGGAAGTATTCAGGTTGCCCAAACTGATGGTAAAAACCTTTTTTTGTTCAGGATCATCATCGTTAACCAGTTTGAGCGCCACTTGCAAGTGCAGGTTATAAACGTTCAATTCGGTTGATTTAGAGTGTATTTTACCAATTTTAAGGATATCGCAATTTATAATACCGTAGGTCCTTTTTTCGATGATCCCAAAAATTTCATCCGGGTATTCTTCAAGTATCGAACAATCGTAATCTTCAAGAAGTTCGCGGATATTTGAGATTTCTGTCATGGTAATCACCTGCAGGTTTTCCAATCCGCCAATATTTACCAGGAACCACATGTTTGCATTCTGATCGATCAGGCAGCGGTTCAGTTCATCTTTTTGCAATAACCTGGCATTATTTATTAGCGACCGCCCGAAATAATTATCACCAAACTGATACAACTTATCATAAGTAATCGCATACCTCATATTGATGCTGCCAATGATACGGCGTAATTTGGGATAAAAATGAAAAGCATTGTAAATCCTGAGTACAATGGCGAAATTGATAGCAAACAGCAGCGAATGCAATGGTGTGTCGAAAATAAAAAATCCACCATCACCGGTGCTGATAAAATGATCCATTATACGTTTTGGAGTGTATTTCTGGAAAATAAACTTGTGGTTTACAAAACACTGTTCGATGGTGGTTTCCATAAACCGGCGAAAAAGAAAGGGGATCAGTGCCTGCTCCAATTCTCCATAACCTGCACTGTATTGGTAAATGTCGATCCCAAGGACTGACTTATCAGGAATAGTATCGTAATTTGCATACAGCTTAAGTGCCTGGAAAAGATCCTCATCATCAGGGATAATATTGGTTTTACGAAAGATTACCCGGTGGTCCTTTTCGGCAAGGATACCTTTGATGTCTTCGTATTTGAGTTCTTTGATTGGGATGCTCATGCTAAATTTTACTTGTATAGATAATTGAAACTAATGCAAAAATAGGGAAAATGCTTGAATGTTGAGCGAAGCAAAATCCCGCCTATGCGGGAATTTATAAGTCATTACTTCCTTCCGGATTTCCGCTTAAAACCACCTTTACCCCTGCCCTTTCCCCCTTTAAAATTCGACC
>CAZBDF010000242.1:0-7161 GCA_964490385.1 uncultured Lentimicrobiaceae bacterium
TGGATGTGGGATGAAAAAAAATCGGGCGGTATCTTCATCGAACATGCCGTACATTTTTTTGATTTGATTGAAGGCTGGCTTGGAAAAGGGAAATTGGTAGCGGCTCAAAAAATCAGAAGAAGAGGTTTGAATAAAACTTACTGGCCCGAAGTGCAGGCAGTTTGCAAATACCAAAATGGCTTGTTCAATTTCTACCATGGATTTCACCAGGCCAACAGAATGGACAGGCAGGAGTTGAAGCTGGTTTTTGAAAACGGCGAAGTGAGCCTTTTCGAATGGGTTCCATCGCGGCTGGTACTGAAGGCTTTGGTTACCAAGAATACCCTGAAAGCTATTAAAAATATTTTCCCGGAAGGTGAAATTGAAATTGTAAAAACTTTTAAAGAAGAAGATAAATCCTATCGGAGCCATTCAAGCCATCGCCAGGCTGATCATCAAATTATTTTGGAATATGGCGACAACGAATTGAAGTATTCTATTTACGGGCAATTGCTTACGGATATGATGACGGATCAAATTCAGTGGCTAAAGGATCGCAAACATCAGCGGCGAATTACTGAACAAAATGCACTCAATTCGGTAATCATGGCCGAAGAAGCAAACGAATCAGCAGTTTTAATATGAGCAAAGCAAAAAAGAAATTATTGCCCTATTTCATGGTATCGCCCTACCTGTTCCACTTGCTGGCATTTACCGCTTTTCCGGTCATCTTTTCGTTGATATTGACCTTTTACAAATGGAACATCATCGGGCCGATGGAATGGACAGGCTTTGGAAACTGGGAACGCATTTTCAACGACCGGCTCTTCTGGAAAGCCATTCTTAATACCTTTAAATTCCTGGCCATCCATATCCCCCTTCAAATTATTGTTGCCCTTTTGTTGGCCGAAGTGTTGAACCAAAAAATCTTTATGCGGGGCTTTTTCAGGGCTGCCTTTTTTATGCCCTTTGTCATTTCGGGCGTGGTAGTCACCATACTGTGGCAGCAACTTTTGGGTTACGAATCCGGTGTAATCAACCGGATACTTGTCTTGCTCGGGATGGGAAAAGTGGGTTGGCTCATCGATCCAAACGTTGCCATGGTTTCCATTGCCATCATGGCCACTTGGAAAAACGTAGGCCTTTACGTAATCCTTTTCCTGGTGGGTTTGCAAACCGTCCCTAAACAGTATTACGAAGCTGCCGACCTTGAAGGGGCAAGCCATTGGCAGAAATTTTTCAAGATCACCGTACCGATGATCAACCCAACTATTTTTATGGTTGTGGTGCTTTCGACCATTGGCGGTTTTTCACTTTTTATCGAACCCTATATCCTGACCGGGGGTGGGCCATTGAACAGCACATTGTCCGCGGTATTGTACATTTATAAGCAGGCTTTTGAATATTACCACATGGGCTACTCGGCCACGCTGGGTGTATTCTTTGCCATCATGGTGATGATAGTTGTGATTGTCCAGAAAAAATTTGTTGAACAAGATGTGTAAGCCATGAAGCTGATAAAAAAAATACTGGTCTATCTCGTGCTCACCATCGCTGCTTTGAGCTTCATTTATCCATTTATTTGGATGATCATGGCCTCGCTGTCGCCCGAGCAGGACATCGGCAGCCTGATACTTTTCCCCTCGGAATTAACCTTCGATAACTACGAAATGATGGTGGGCAAAATACCTATTTGGCGGGCACTGTTCAATAGCCTGTTTGTTTCCGCCATCAACACGGGATTTTCGCTGATTTTTTGCTCGATGGTTGGTTACGCGCTTTCGCGGATGCAGTTTAAAATAAGGGACCTTATCTTTTTCATCCTCATTTTCACCATGTCGCTTCCATTTCAAATCACATTAATCCCCAATTACGTGTTGATGGTAAAACTGGGATGGATCGACACCTACCTGAGTTTAACCGTGCCTTTCATGATCAACGCTTTTGGGATCATCATGTTCAGGCAGGCATTCAAAGGTTTGCCACAAGCACTTATTGATGCGGCGAGGATTGATGGCTGTGGTGAGTTACGGATTATTTTCAGGATACTCTGGCCCAATATCAAACCAACAATTATCACTGTGGCCATACTTGCATTTATGGGTTCGTGGAACGAAGTGCTTTGGCCACTGATCGTCATTCGCAACGAGGAGCTGATGACCTTGCCCCAACTGGTAACACTATTTTCAGTAGGCGGACGGGCAGAGGCACAACTGGGTGTAAAGCTGGCTGCAGCAGTTTTTCTCGGTGCCCCCATCATTATCGCCTACTTGATTTTCCAAAAACACTTTATCCAAAGCATGGCCTCCACCGGCATGAAAGATTAATCAGATGAAAACACAAATTCATAAAATCCCACTTAAGCTGCACGCTGACCCGAAAAGGGTGATCACCTTGCCATCGCTATACCCGGGAATTGACCGGGTGAAAAGAATATATCAGCGGATTGCCGGACTGAATGCCAGCGAATCTGATGATTTACTAAACTCGACTAATGAACAATTCTCTCACAGGCACAAGAACATTGAATCTATTTATATGGACAATTACAATGTTTTTAAAAACCAATTTACTGAGTTTCCTGAATTGAATGAGACGAAAAAGCTTTTGCTGGGTGCGATGCTTACCAAGGAATACTCCATCCAATCGGCAGCCCTGTTCAACCCTTCCATGGTCCCACACCCTGATCAGTCAGGATTGAAGGCCGGGCAACTCAGGTTTATTATCAGCCTCCGTTCAGTGGGTGAAGGCCATATTTCCAGCATCGAGTTCAGATCGGGTATTGTTGATGAAAAAGGGAATTTGATGCTGGACGAAATAAGCAGGTATTCACTTACAGGTGAAGTTTTCGATCTGGAGGAAAACAATTACAAGTTGCGCTTTCCTGAAGGTTCATCCTTATCGGAGCGTGTTCTGTTTCCACAAACGGAGCCGGAGTCGATGGGGATGGAAGATGTACGTCTGGTGAAATTTAGCGATGGAGATGATAAAATATATTATGGAACTTACACCGCCTACAATGGTAAGGAAATCAGGTCGCAAATGTTTGAAACGAAAGATTTTTTGAATTTTCATATTCACTCCCTGGTGGGAAAAGCCGTGGTCGACAAAGGTATGGCTGTGTTCCCCGAAAAGGTGAATGGGAAATATGCCATCACCGCGAGGCAGGGTGGCGAAAATATGTCGATCATGTTTTCTGACGATCTTTTTAAATGGGACAAATTTCAGTTGTTGATGGAGCCAAAATATCCCTTTGAGTTTTCGCAGATTGGAAATTGCGGCTCACCTATCAAAACCGAAAAGGGATGGCTGCTACTCACACATGGCGTTGGCCCAATGCGGCATTATACCATCAGTGCGGCTTTGCTTGACCTTGATGATCCCACAAAAGCGATCAGCCGCTTGGACCGCCCTTTGATATGGGCCAACGAAGATGAGCGCGAAGGCTACGTGCCTAACGTGGTGTACTCGTGTGGTGCGATGCGGCATAATAATTTGCTTTATATTCCATACGCAATGTCAGATTCGATGACAGGCTTTGCCCGGGTGAAAATCAACGAACTACTTGATGAACTGGAGGAGAAAAAATGAGGCTGAACAAATTAAAGTTTGTGGTTTTGGTGATGATTTCCCTTCTTTTTTCATTTTCTTGTAACAACACAAAAGAGGAACAGCCGGAAATCCTTGCCGTCAACCTCGACCACCTGATGCATCTGTACGATATTGTCGATCTGCCGGGAAATCTATGTGGTGGCATCGTGCACATTTACAGCGAATATCCCGATTACAAATTTGAGATCGAACCCAACGAAGGTTTTACTTGTGTAGATGATGTTGCCCGGGCGATGATAATCGATGCTATCCGCTTGAGTGATGATGAGAAATTACAGGGGCAATATAATTTCATGGCCGAATTCCTGCTCTACATGCAGGCCGAAAACGGCTGGTTCCATAATTTTATCTGGCACGACCTGAGCATCAACACAACTTACCGGACCTCACTTGCAGAACCCAACTGGTGGAGCTGGCGGGCGTTTTGGGCCCTGGCCAATTATAAAAGCAATGACGTGCGTTTGACCAAAAAAGCAAAGCAGGCTTGTGAACGACTTGCAGAAAATGCCTTTCAGCTCTTGCTGCCTCAACCTCTAGACACTGAATTCATTGAAGGAATAGAAGTTCCTACCTGGTTGCCTTTACACACTGCCGGGGATCAGGCCGCCATTCTCGTGCTTGGTTTGGAAGCCTATTATCAAAATGTAAATAAAGATGAACGTGCATTGCAGCTTATCGAAAAATTAGCAGATGGATTATTGTTAACACAAAAAGGTGATGGCACAACTTTTCCTTTCGGGGCTTACCTGAGCTGGCAAAATATGTGGCATGCCTACGGAAATTCACAGGCATACGCCATGCTGAGAGCCGGCCAGCTGTTGGATAGAAAAGATTACATCGAAAGTGCCCTGCTTGAAATCAATCATTTTTACCCTTATTTAATAAAAGAGAATTTCCCCGCATATTTCAGCCTCAACAAAACTGATGCTGGTTTTGAAATTATCGAAAAGCAAATGTTTGCACAAATTGCTTATGGTTTCAGACCGATGATTTGGGCTTGCATTGAGGCATACAAAATTAACGGTGAAAACAAATATTTGCAGCGTGCCGAAGAAATTACAGCATGGTTTTCTGGAATAAACATTGCAAATCAGCAAATGTATAATCCTGAAACCGGAAGGTGTTTCGATGGAATTGTTTCGGAAACAAAGGTAAATATGAATTCTGGTGCCGAGTCAACTATTGAGGCATTGCTGGCCTTGCAGGCATTCGATCAAATCAAACAAAAATGAAAAAGGAAATCAAAATAAATAAGGATGTCTTTCATTTGTCTCTGAACGAACCCGTTCTACGCTATGCACAGAATCCAATACTTACCGCCCACGATGTGAACAAAGTTTGGACGGATCCCCGGCACAAAGTGATGACCGTGCATAATGCCGGGATATGTGAATTTGATGGAGAGGTGCTAATGCTTTTTCGCTCCCATTTGCGCAATGGAATTTCTGTTATCGGATTGGCCAAAAGCAAAAATGGAATTAAGGATTGGATTATTTCTGAAAAACCCGCCCTTGTTCCCTGTAATGAAAAAGATGTGTTTGCCGATGGCTGCAACATAAAAAAGCTCATCGAAAATGAAGCCGGTGGTGTCGAGGACCCACGCATTTCAAAAATCGGCAAAACGTATTTCATTACTTACAGTGCTTATCACGGCCTGAAAAAAGACAGTGTAAGGGTTTCGTTGGCAACGACTCGGGATTTCAAAAGCTTTATCCGACATGGGCCGGTTTTGGACAGGGACATGCGCAACGTGGTCATTTTCCCTGAAAAGATCAAGGACAATTATTATGCATTGATGCGCCCCAATGATGACCCAAAAAAGACACACACGGGCGGTATATTCAAGGAAGTTTTGCTGGCAAGTACTGAAACTCTTTATTCCAATAAATGGGATGTTTCCGAAAACCCAATCCAAAAGCAGGAAGGCGGCCCCAGTGCATTTGGCGATAAAATTGGCCCGGGCGCCCCACCTATAAAAACACGGCATGGATGGCTGAATATTTTTCATGGCGTACGGTCAACCATGGACGGAAACCCCTATGTATTGGGAGTTGCCTTGCATGAACTTGATGATCCTTCAAAGCTTAAAATTTCAAATATCCCAATCCTGTTTCCAACCAAAGCAGATTGCCGGGTGGGAATGGAGGATTACGTGCATGTGCCGAACGTGGTATTTTCATGTGGTGCCAGACGGCTTGATGACGGTACCATCTGCATTTATTACGGTGGAAACGACACGGTGATGAATGTGGCCTTTTCGCACGAAGATATCCTGGCCGAACTTTGTAATCGCTATCCGCAGGATCCATTAAGCGGCCAGGCAACATATAAAATTTTTGACTGATGAATTTTAATACCGACATATTGGTCTTTAAACCAGAAGACATCGACTTGCAGTTTTCGCCTTTACGGAAAGATATTGAGGTACCCACTTTTGTTCTGGGCGCTTTCAATCCTGGATTAACACGGCTTCCGAACGGAAACCTGCTAATTATGGTGCGGGTTGCCGAAGCTTTGAAGGAGCCACAATTTAACGGGATGATCCATTCCATACGCTGGAGCGAAGATGGCTACAAACTGGATGGCTATCTTTTGGAAGAAGTGGATATGGACGATCCGCGAAAGTTCCTGATCAAGTCAAATTTACCGGCCCCTATTTTGGCACTCACCTCCATTTCGTGGTTGCTGCCAGTGGAATTAAGTTCTGATGGTTTGCGTGTCGTTAAAATCCATTACGATAAAATCGTCGCACCACAACGTGGCAGCGAGGAGTACGGAATTGAAGATGCACGCATTTCATGTATCGACGGGAAGTATTACATGACCACCTGTACGGTAAGTGCCGAGCGTCATGCCACATCACTTTATTCCAGCGAGGATGGTTTGAACTACAAATTCGATGGCATCATCCTCGACCACCAGAACAAGGACATGCTACTTTTTGAGGGAAAGGTAAATGATAAGTATTTCGCTTTGACCCGTCCTTTGGGATCATTGTATTTCAATACAGCAAAAGAATCCAGATATCTTCCCGGGCCAACGATCAACCTGGCAGAATCTCCTGATTTGTTGCACTGGAAACCAACCGACAATCCATTGATCCGTCCGATAAAAGGAAGTTTAAACATCAACAGGATTGGTGGAGGCACGCCTCCTATCCTCACCGAAAAAGGTTGGCTGATGTTGTTTCATGCAGTGGAAGCCAGCGGCATGGTTGGCATTTACAGAACTTACTGGGCACTGCTCGACAAAGATGATCCTTCAATACTCATCCATATTGAAGAGAAATTGCCTTTATTGGAAGCAAACCCGTCGCTAACGAAATCCCTGGCTGATTCCATCTATTTAACTGATGTGGTTTTCACCACCGGGATTGTCGATGCCGGCGAGCATTTTATTGTTGCTTCGGGAGAGTTGGACCTGGCATGCCGGATCACCCATATCCCGAAGGGAAGGTTTGGAAGGGGGTAGAATTTGTGTGAAACCGGCAGTCCTTTGTCCAATGCTAATAAGTTAAGGTAATGATGTGAATTTATGATTGTCGATTAACGATTTTTGATTTAAGATGTT
>CAZBDF010000243.1:0-7112 GCA_964490385.1 uncultured Lentimicrobiaceae bacterium
CTGATTTCGCAGTTTTGATTTCTACTTTTAATAATGATATCTATTTTTCCATCAGGGCGATCTCCGATGGCCTGGATTGAATTTTTTAGCAAATTATTAAAGGCCCGCAATAACTGTTCTTTATCAGCATAAACTATAAACTCGTCAAAACTTTGTTTGTTGAAGCTAATTTTTATGTTCTCATAATTTTTAAATAAACTTATCGTGCTTTGGATTATCTCCCCGAGGTTTGTGTTCTCTTTTTTTGAAAGTGGCATTTTGGCAAAATCAGAAAATTCACTCGCTATTGCCGAAAGCGTATCAATTTGCTCAATCATTATTTTGGTAAATTTTGATAACCTCTTTCCCCAATCAGGAGATTGATCGTTCCACGCCCGCTCCAGGTATTGAACGCTCAATTTCATTGGCGTTAGCGGATTTTTTATTTCATGTGCCACTTGTTTGGCCATTTCGCGCCAGGCACTTTCACGCTCCGACCGTGCAAGCAATTCAGCACTGTGCGAAAGTGCATCGATCATACGGTTATACTCTGTTACAAGTTGGCCAATCTCATCTTTGCGCCGCCAAATGATCTTTTCGTTCTGTCCCAGCAATTTCACTTCTTTGATTTTCGAAACAATTAGTTTTATCGGACGGGCAACATAATTTGAAATAACCAAAGCAATTAAAATGGAGAGCGCAATCAATATTACATAGATATTAATGTAGGCCACGAGGAAGGACGAAATCTCCCTTTTTAAATCATTTTCCTTTGCAAAATAAGGAAGGTTAAGGAAGGCTACAACTTGTCCCTGATCACTGATAAAAGGGATGTAAGCAGAAAGGTAATTTTGTTGGCCAATGTGCTCATCGTGTATAAACAATGAATTGTTATTGATGGTAAGTTCGGTAAAGGCAGTGGGGTTCATTTTTCGACTGATTAATTTTTCCTCATAAATCTGCGGTCGCGATGAATTGATGATGGTTCCTTCAAGGTCGAATAAATTAATATCGGTAAAAAACACATTTGAAAATTTCACCAGGAGGTTTTCGAGCAACACCGGAGAAGAAAAAATTTCGTCATCCCCCGAAAATTTGTGCTGTAACTCTACCAGGATTGAATGTGTTTTTTCACTGAGTATATCACGGTTTTTTTGTTCGTTTAGGTTGTTAATATAAAACAGGGTGAAAGCGCCAATAACAATAAATGAGAAAAGAATAATTGAGGAAATTGAAACTTGTAAACGCGTTCTGAAATTCAGGTTGATATTGCGGTGAGAAACAGGCAGTAAAAAA
Organism: uncultured Lentimicrobiaceae bacterium; assembly: GCA_964490385.1. GTDB lineage: Bacteria > Bacteroidota > Bacteroidia > Bacteroidales > 4484-276 > 4484-276. The sequence continues at coordinate 1,276 of CAZBDF010000243.1, forward strand.
ATAAAATATATGAGCAACACAAACAAGCCATATGATAGGAACAGATAGGAAAATGGCGCAAGAATATCCATAACCGTCTTTTGCTTTTTGCTAATAATGATATCCTTTGTGTCATCAGTTTTGTAGTAAAGATGATTATATCCGTTACTGTCGAAAAACGAATACTGCTTGTCAAAATCGCCATAATGTGATAAGCTGATATTGTAAAAATATTTACCTACTCGCTTGTACAATTTTTGCGAAATATACTTGGCGTAACTGTATTCTGCCAAATCGGGTGATGCATCTACTTTTTCATTCACTAACAAATCGGGAAAGCCGAGGTTCCTGACGTAGTTTTGAGGTGTCAATTCAACATAAATATTTACTGGTACAAGTGAATTTTTAAATGGTACATCATAGGAGAATGATGAAAGGTATCCATTTTCAGCAAGTGTATAATTGATAACAAATAAATTTTTGAAATCAGTACTTGTTCCTTCTGTTGTGATAATCTGGTTGAAATAGTCAAAACAGTTGATCTCTATATTTTCTGGCTGAATTAGCAGGTTTTCATCCTGGGTGCAAATTGTTATTTGCATATCGAATTTCTCCCAGTAACCGGCAAAATATTTTGCTCTCATGTATTCATTCAAACTATCCTGTGCAATATCCTCATTCAAATAATCATGAAGATAAGCATCGAGAATTGAATCATTTTGTGCAGTATCGTAGATTTCCGAAAAGAGATATTCCGCCAATGGATCTCGTTGTTCTGACGAAAGTTTTACAGCAATCATTTTACGGTATTCTGTCTCCTTACTGTCGTTGTTTTGATGCAGCGCATAAGTTGAAACCACCGAAAAGAAAAGGATATAAAATACAATGTTTGACAACGAGGGTTTAATACTCCTGTATCTGAAAAAGAACCAGAACGAAAGAATATACGACAGGACAAAGAGTAAATAAAACTGATGGCAATCATGGGATAAGAAACAAATAATATTGAATATGACGAAAACAAGCAAAGCCAAAATAAAATAGTTAGCCGGTTTACTACAATATTTGTAGGCAAAATACATCAGTTTTGAAGTAACAAGAAAATAGGATAAAATGAAACAGGCAATAATTAATAAGCTAAACATACTAAGCCCGGTAAGGCTGAAAATATTGTTAAGGTCAAGTGAGATATTTGAATCGGTAACGAGGCTTTGGAAGAGAAACAAAATCCCCTTGAAAAAGATAAACACATGCATAAACAGTGTAAAGATGACAAACTGCTTATAAAACCTATTTCTCTTCAGATTTCGTGTGCGAAATTTAATTTGACTAAAGAGAAAAAAACTGATGACAAGGAGAAAAACAGTATGTAAAAACAGATCACCAAGAGATGGGATGAGGTCGGAATAAGCATAATATTTAGGGCCAAACAGGTCGGAGGTATACAGTATTCCGGGTATCTTGAAAAAGTACAACACAACCCTGACGATAATTACATCGATTATAAAACCGCCAACAAAAATGAAACGATACCCATTGATTCGATAAAGTTTCAAATGGGCTTCATATATTGCCCCTAAAAGGAATAGGATAGCAAAAAGGTAGAAGAAAAGTAATAGGAAGGTTTGATCAATGCTTAGCCCCGATGAAGGATAAAACTTTATGGAGAACAGAAATTGATTGCTTGTGCTAAAAATATTATAGTCACCATGTGCAGTGGATAATTCGGCCTTACAAGCAATATTAAATGATTGGTGGAAATTATTCGACAGATATTCATTTTCGTAAGAGTACTGGTATTTGAGCAGGTACAAGCCATAAAAAGTGTTCTGCCCGCTTGTTTCACTCATCAAACGGAAATATGCGTTTCCGGCATTAATTAATGGGGGAATTGTATCCTTATTAAGAAAATCGACTGGCACCGAATTATCAGTCCAGTAAATGAGCGAATTATTTTCTTTTATAAAGAAAATCAAACCTTGCTGTTGGTATAATCCAGAAAAATGATCTGTTTGGAAAAAGATTGAATCAGGAGATTTTAGAAATTCTGTTTCTAAATTCTGCAATTCATTTTGAAGGGTGTTTTCCTTTTGCTGAATAATCTCTTGAAGATCAATAATTGAATCTTCCGGTGAAAAATCTTTTAGCATTATTTTTCCAAGCACTATTGCCACAAGTAAAAATGCAAGCGAGCTAAATATGAAGAAAAATAGTTTTGTATTTCGTTGAAATTTCATAAAAAACGCAAGACACCTCTAAGGTATTAAATATCAATTAATTAAATAAAAAAAGCCACGTGATGTATAACGAACGATCCTCAATTTTTGATATTGAGATATTACAGTAAGCAAAAAATTCGCCAGAGAGGCTAAAATTAGCTTAAATCCTTTCTCAGGACATAGATTAGACTAGAAAATTCGTTCCCATTATTTTTCGCCCATCTGTTCGACTTTATTCCTTGAAAAAATGCTTTGATGTAATTCATTTTTCCTGAACGATATTTTTCGCTGAGCAAGCCCACATAAAACGCGTCAAATTTCATGGGAAGTGTTTTTACTATTTTGAACTTGTGTTTTTCGGCAAGCATAGTAAATGAACTTTGCGAAAAATGATATAGATGTCTTGGCACATCCCATGCAGCCCATTTTTTATGGTAATATTGTCCATCCCATGATTTGTAATTTGGCAACGCGATTAAAGCAACACCATCATCTTTTAGGATATTTTCTATTTGTTCCATGCGGTCATTCAAAAGTGGTACGTGTTCCAAAACATGCCACATGGTAATCACATCAAACGATTTCTCTTTAATAGTTGAAATGTATTCTTCCTTCTCTACCGACAAGCCTAACTTTTCAATAGCGTACGTCCGTGCGCTGTCAGAAGGCTCAATGCCTTTTGTTTCCCAGCCTTTTTTGGTAAAATATTCAAGCACCTCTCCGGTACCGGAACCAATATCCAGGATTGATCCCTTTGCAATATAGCCTGAAATAAGCTGGTATTTCCTCTTTATTGAGTAGTTGCGAATTATATTGTAAATCCTACTGAAGGCTCCTTTTTTTGCTTTGCTGTGTGAAAGATACTCATCAGACTTGTAATAATTGCTTAATTCACTTTCAACTGGAATTGGATTGGTAAACAAAAAACCACAAGCACTGCATTTAGAAATTGCAAAATTCTCTTGAGATAAAAAATAGTCCTTCGTTTCAAAGGAGGGTAAGATATCGGTTTTACCACAGACAGGACATGTAAGTATTTTTTTCATAAATTAATTCGTTCCACGTGAAACATACTTCTATCTTCCAAGATAAACAAGCAATACAGAGATATCGGATGGAGAAACTCCGCTAATGCGAGAGGCCTGGCCAATACTTGCCGGCCTCAGTTTTGATAGTTTTTCTCTTGCTTCATAACTTAGCGAACCTAAAGCTTTATAGTCAAAACTTTCACTTAGTTTTATGTGCTCCAGGTTTGATAGTTTACTGGCAATTTCTTGCTCTTTCTTGATGTAATTGGCATATTTGATCTGAATTTCCGTAGCCTCAATTATCTCATCATTGTTAATACGTTCCGTTTGAATGAAATTATTTAGGGCAGGAACGTGCTTTATAAGGTCAGTTAAAAAGATCTCAGGCCTGAGGATAAGATTATTTATTTTTTGCTTTTGAACTAGAGGTGCAGAATCTTTTGATTCAAGATAGGAATTGATCTCCTCCGGAGCCACACTTTCCTTTAACAGAAAGCTTTTTATACTTTCAATGGATTTTCTTTTGCTATTCACCTGTTTCAACCTATCATCAGAAGCAAGGCCAATTTGATGTGAAAGCGGTGTAAGCCTTAAATCAGCATTATCCTGTCGCAACAGAATCCTGTATTCAGCCCTTGAGGTAAACATCCTGTATGGCTCGTCAACACCTTTTGTTATCAAATCGTCAATCAAAACACCAATGTATGCGTCCGATCTTGTTAGAATGAATTCTGGCAAATCGTTAAGCTTATGATGGGCATTAATTCCAGCAATTATACCCTGAGCACCTGCTTCCTCGTACCCCGTTGTACCATTAATCTGTCCTGCAAAAAAGAGATTTTCTATCAGTTTTGTCTCAAGGGAATATTTGAGTTGAACAGGTGGAAAGTAATCATATTCGATAGCATAACCAGGCCTAAAGATTTTTGCGTTTTCGAAACCGGAAACCTTTTGCAAGGCCTTATGTTGAATGTAGTCGGGGAGCGATGAGGAAAAACCATTTACATAGTATTCAACAGTATTCCAACCTTCAGGCTCTACAAATAACTGATGACTTGTTTTATCAGCAAAACGATCAATTTTATCTTCTATTGAAGGACAATACCTGGGGCCTATCCCTTCGATCCTTCCTGTAAACATAGGAGATTCAAGAAAGCCAAGTCGTAGGGTATCATGAACCGTTGAGTTTGTGTAAGTGATAAAGCAACTGCGTTGTTTTGTTAGTTTAGGTGTATCGGTGTATGAAAACTTCTGTGGGTTCTCATCACCAAATTGCTCCTGCATTTTTGAGAAATCAATCGAACGGCCATCAACCCTTACGGGCGTACCGGTTTTCATTCTCGAGGACTCAAAACCCAAATTGATCAAGGACTCTGTTAACCCAACTGAGGCTCGTTCTCCTATCCTACCACCACCAAACTTTTTCTGACCTATATGAATTGTGCCATTTAAAAATGTACCATTTGTAAGAATAACTGATTTGGCCCTGATTTCCTGTCCCATGGCAGTTTTCACCCCATAAACCTTATTGTCTTTAACCAGAATATCAATAACCATATCCTGCCAAAAATCAAGATTTGGAGTATTTTCAAGCATTTTTCTCCATTCCATCGAAAAGAGCATACGGTCACTTTGCGCACGTGGACTCCACATAGCAGGGCCTTTCGATTTATTCAGCATCCTGAATTGGATCATTGTTTTATCAGTGACTATACCTGAATAACCTCCAAGGGCATCAATTTCACGCACTATCTGTCCTTTAGCAATTCCGCCCATGGCAGGGTTGCACGACATTTGCGCGATATTTTCCATGTTCATGGTTACCAGCAAAACCTTTGAACCAAGGTTTGCCGCCGCTGCCGCGGCTTCACTTCCGGCATGGCCCGCTCCAACTACTATTAAATCATATTCAATAAACATTTTCTATACGTTTCACGTGGAACAACCTCTTTAACCGTTTATATTTAAAGGCCGTAAGGCCAAATAGAAATTTTCTTTAGAGGTCATTAATTCTTTTTCTTTTTCCGTTTTATCACCAAATCCACAAAGGTGTAACACTCCATGAACAATTACACGGTGAAGTTCATTCATGGTAAAGGTTGAAAATTTCTTAGCGTTCTCTTTAATCCTATCGATGCTAATATAAAGTTCACCTGAGATAATATTGTCTTCCGTAGAGTCAAAAGTTACAATGTCAGTTAGTGTGTCATGATTCAAATATTCAAGATTTATCTTATGCAGATATTCATCGCTACACAAAATAATGTTTATCTCCCCTACCCTTTTGCTTTCTGCGCCAATTACTTCAAATAGCCATTCGCGCAATATTCTTTTTTTTCTTATACGGTAAGTGTTATCCTCTGTAAAGAATAGGATTTTGTTTTGTAACATAGGCATGGGAATTATCGCTCTTCGAAACGATAGAAATACTCGGTAACTTTATTTTTATAGAATGGGTTCAGATTAGGAGGAACTGTTTTCAAAAGCTCAACTTCACGATTCTTAATCTTATTGTACTCAAAAAATTCATCAGGATTACTTATTTCGTAATCACGCGCTTCCTGCGACTCCCTGCGTTGCTCTTCTTCGCGTTGTAATTCTGCTTTTTCTG
>CAZBDF010000244.1:0-7105 GCA_964490385.1 uncultured Lentimicrobiaceae bacterium
CCTTCGGTGATTAATTCACAAATTCATTGAATTTGTGAATTAATCAGGTTAAGAAACATTTACAAAATTAAATATGTGTGATATTTGATGTTTTGTAGTTTTGCCAGCTAAAACAAAAAACATGAAGCAGCTTATTAAATACCTTCCGGTTGTAATCCTGATATTTGTGGCAACGTTTTCATTAACATCCAGCCAGCTTGCAAGTTCTGATATTGAGTACTCCGGTGATTCGGATACGGCTAACATTGCAGTAATAGAATATACAGTTTATGGCATGGATTCGGCTTCCGTAGGTAAGGTTCAGGACATTCTGGATGCTACCGATGGCGTTGTGTTCAATTTTGCCTGTTGGACTGATACGGTAATTTTTATTGAATATGACAGTTTGCTTACTGATAAACATCAACTGAAGGATTTGATTGAAGACATGGGATACAGGCCGAAGTTTAGGGGGCACTAGTGGGAGAAGGGGAAATAGGGTGAATAAGGTAGATAGGGTTTGTTGGGGGGGCACGACAAATTGCACAAGTATAATTTTTTCTAATTACGTTGTAGTAATATGCAACCCCGTACGGGGTTGGGCACAGTTTGTAGTACACTTTTGTTACAATTATGTATGTCCTACGGACATTTTTTACAAAATAGTGTGTGTATGAACATACCTCGTAGAGGTTACAGAATTGTAATATAAATGCAGGAAAAAAGATGGAAATCCTCGTAGAGGATTCATAAAATCAAATAATTTAGATAAGCTGCAATTTGTCGTGCGCCCTTTTTGTAGGCTTAGGTTTTGTAACGTAAATCGTCATCAACATCCTAATACGTTAAAATCCCATCCTTTTCAACAATCATCCTGTTAATATCTCCTTCGTTTCCAAAATTCCAACTTTGATTTTAGCCCTACCTTTGCAAAAATAATTCACCCTGCATAATACACATGCTTGCTTTCAGTTAATAAAAAGCCAGTAAAACAATCATATGACTAATCGAAGCAAATATATTATCCTATTCAGCATTGTTGCCCTTGTAGGTTTATTGCTGATTATTTTTTATCCAAAGTCAAATCGCGATGCAGCACATGAGGTGTTTGTCCAGGCAGTTGCCCCCGTTCCTGAGCCTCAAATGGCCTATGGTGTAAACATCGACTCGCTAGTTGTGGTGAAAGACAAGATCAAACGAAACCAGTATCTTTCGGATATTTTACTGAAGCATGGAGTGGACTACCCGACCATTGATTTGCTTGCCAGAAGATCGAAACCGGTTTTTGATGTTAGAAAAATCAGGTCGGGGAATAATTATTCGGTTTTGGTGAGTGACGATAGTTTGCAAAAAGCCAAATATTTTGTGTACGAAATTTCACCCATCGACTACGTGGTTTTCGACCTGGTAGATTCGGTGCACGCCCATCGTGGAGAAAAGGAGATCAATATTACGGTTGATACCGCATCCGGAATTATCAACAGTTCGCTGTGGAATGCCATGGTTGATGCCAATGCCGACCCAAACCTTGCCAACGAATTATCTGAAATTTATGCCTGGACGGTTGATTTTTTCGGTATCCAAAAGGGGGATAACTTTAAGGTAGTTTACGAAAACCTTTGGGTTGAAGGCGAACGCATTGGTGTTGGAAAAGTTTTGGCTTCTAACTTTAACCATTACAACAAGGATTTGCTTGCCATCTATTTTGTTCAGGATAGTACGGGTGATTATTTCGACCAGGAAGCCAACAGCCTGAGAAGGACATTTTTGAAAGCCCCGCTAAAATACCGAAGGATCAGCTCCAAGTTTTCGTACAGCCGTATGCACCCTGTTTTGAAATACCGCAGGCCACACCTCGGTGTGGATTATGCTGCAAACAGGGGAACACCGGTTGTTTCGGTTGGAGATGGCCAGGTTGTGCGTGCCAGCTGGGACAACGGCGGCGGTGGACGTGTGGTAAAAATCAAGCACAACGGCACTTATACAACGCAATATATGCACCTTTCCAAGTATGGGGAAGGCATAAAGCAAGGTGTACGGGTGAAGCAAGGGCAGGTAATTGGTTACGTTGGTACTTCGGGTTTATCGACAGGGCCGCATCTTGATTTCCGGTTCTATCGCAACGGAAAACCCATCGACCCATTGAAAGTAAAATCCCCTGCAGCCCAACCTGTTGATTCAACAAACCTGGAACGGTTTAATGTGGAGAAGGAAAAGTGGCTGGAGTTGCTTAAGGGCATCTCTACAAAGAAAACAGATGATGCAGATTTGCTTGCAGAAATGTAGGCAACACGGTTCATCTATTATCCCGAGCTCAATATAACAACACGTTGGTTTTAATAATCAAGACAGCTATGTACTTTTCAATTTGAAAAAAAGTACTATTTTTGGTAAAAAACAATTGGGTATGAATACAATAGTCCAAACACATTTAAGCAATTTACAATTGGAGCTTTTGAAACTTTTTGCCAGATCAGTTTCAGAAGATGATTTACTTGAAATCAAGAAAATATTGACCAATTATTTTGCAAACAAAGCCATGGATGAAGCCGATAAGGTATGGGAAGATAATAGCTGGGATAGTGAAAGTGAAAAAAGATTTTTGGACGATCACTTGAGAACCCCATACAGAAGGTAGAATAGTGAAATTGGTAATCGACACGAATATTTTTTGGGTTTCTATTATAAGGAGATCTTCGACCAATTGGATTTTTCAATCGCTCATTGATGGTAAGTTTACTTTATGCCTCACAACTGATATTCTGTATGAATACGAAGAAATAATAACTCAAAGATTAGGCAAACAAGTTGCAATTAATATTCTGGAGGTCATTGATAATTTACCTAATGTTGAGTTCATTACAAATTTTTATTTTTGGAACCTTAAACAAGCTGACGGTGATGACAATAAGTTTGTTGATTGTGCAATAGCCTGTAATGCCTCCTTTTTGGCTACAAACGATAAGCATTTTAATATCCTTAAAGAAGTTGATTTTCCTAAAGTAAATGTAATTAACCTTCAGGAACTGTCTCGGATTTTTGAAGTTTAATAAATAGCGATCACTATCATTGCCTTATTATTAATTCCGATAAAAAACCTTATTTTCTTACTATTCCCAAACCTTAGTACAATGATTTCCACCTACTGAAAATTTGGCCTTATTACCTTATTTTTGACATAAATGAAAACAATTTGGCGATTGGTAACTTTAATGGCAACAAACAGCTTCAGCTTTTTTTGCATCAAAATCGGCGGTTGATAAAATTTGCAAGTACATTTTGAATCAGCCGAAGCATCATAAAAAATTGAGTTTTGACGATGAGTATCACCCATTTCTAAAATACTATCAAACTACAATTCAAAAACATTAAACTTCCTTTTGGTGATAAGAAAGGAGAGGGTAATAAATAAACACTATAAACCATTTTTGCTCCCAGCACATCAAAATAATATTTAGCAGTTAAGTTGCTGTTAGTCCAGTTATAAGTATCTTTGGGCATGGTAAAAACAAAAATAAACAATAGTCCTTTAGCCGAAGTTTTTGGATTTCCGATAAGTAATAATTCGGCCAAGGCAAAAAGGTATAGAAACCAGAAGCTTTGCCCATTCAATAATAAAGTTCCAAATTGCACTAAAGACAAAGCAAATAATCCTTTGGGGGTTTGTAGTGTGAATCATTGCGATACATCAGTAATCACTTGCCCGGTAAGGTTTAGGGAAGATTGGTTAATTGTTGAAAATTCTGCAAACTTTGCTTTTGGGCCTCATGCAAAATGGACTTCAATATCAGAAACAAAATTGCTTGATCGGAATGGCCAATCTGCCGGGAATATTGATTTTGTGCTTGTGTCGTACAACGACATGGGAAAAATAATTGATTTTGCCTCACTTGAAGTACAGGGCGTTTATATTTCAGGAAATTTGAGAAATCCATTTGAGGCTTATATGAAGAAACCATCAAAAGATTTCGATTGGCCAAGTGGAGATAATTATCCAAAACCTGATTATCTTTCTTCTTCAAGAAAAAGGTTAATCCCTCAAATGCTTTATAAAGGCGGAATTTTCCAATCGTGGAAAAAGAAACAGACTGTTGCTCTGCAAAAAGCATTTTTTGATACTTTACCTTCTCTCCCAACAACATCAAAATCAGAAGCTGACATTGCATGGTTTTTATACGATCTTGTTTTTGATGATAACACAAAGCAAAATACCCTTAAATTAGTTGAAACTGTTTATACTAAATTTGAGCCAGCTATACATCGTATAACCACTCCTGAACCTGGCATCATTTCAAATTTCATCGATACTTTGCAAAATAAACTGGATGAACACCTGGACAATAATCCACCCATTGCTCCTTCATTAGGCGATATACTAATCAGTTAACCATGAATGGACAACTTACATTATTTGAAACTGCAAAAAAGCAAGCAACAAAGGCAAGGGTTGTTAATGTGGCTTCTGTACCCCAACGAAGCCCTTTTCGATTTCCAGGAGGTAAAACCTGGTTGATACCTTCAGTGAGGAAGTGGATGCAACAAGGTGGAAAAGTAAAGGAACTTAATGAGCCATTTGCGGGCGGCGGTATAGTTAGTTTAACTGCCGCTTTTGAAAACCTTGCCCAACACATAACAATGGGTGAGTTAGATGAAGAAATAGCTGCTGTTTGGGAAGTTTTAATTAATGGCGATACCAAATGGTTGGCTAATAGGGTTTATAAATTTGACCTTACACCCGAGAATGCTAAAAAAGAACTTCAGAAAGACAACAAGACCATTAATGACATTGCTTTCTGTACTATTTTAAAAAACAGGATTTTCCATGGTGGCATATTAGCCAAGGGTTCAGGGCTAATTAAAAATGGCGAAAATGGCAAAGGGATACGCTCACGTTGGTATCCGAAAACATTAAAAGATAGGATGATTGCCATTAGTTATGTTAATGAAAAAATATCTTTCAATCGTGGTGATGCGTTTTCGGTCTTAGAAATATCTAAAGATGCAATCGACACATTCTTCTTTATCGACCCCCCTTATACAAAAGCAGGTAAAAGACTTTACACACACTTCCAGGTTGATCATGATAAATTGTTTGCTTTGACAGCCCAACTTTCAGGAAAGTTTATGTTGACTTATGATGATACACCAGAAATTCGAAAACTGGCCACAAAATACAATTTGGATTTTCGCCTTATTCCAATGAAAACGACTCATCATATTGAAAAAAATGAGATTATAATGTCAGACAATTTTGATTGGTGGGACTGATATTTATGGTCGATTCAAAGTTCTAACCTGAGTTCGATATAACGCCAACGTTTATCGTGTTGAAATTCAATAGCCCTGTCCTTTAGGGCAGGGTTTTAAATAACACGAAATGCTAAGGATTTTTGAAATTTTTGTATTTTCTTATTATTATACAAAAATTTCAAAAATCTGGTCTAGTACCTCAAATTATCTACCCTGGGTTAAAACCCAGGGCTATTGAAATTCAATCATTTAATTATGATTCTTATATCGAACTCAGGTTACTATTTAATCTCAATGGAAGTCTGCCCAAAACAAACCTCCCCGCTTTTTGTAACCCCCCTCACAATTACATCATATTCACCCGAATTATCCGAAGTATAAAATTTTACTGACACTTCATTTCCTGACAAGGAGATTTTAGGGTTCCAGTACAATGTTGTCCTGAAATCGGGCAGTCGGCTGTCCTTTTTTGATTGGGTTTCGTAAACCGGTGAGTGAAATACATGGCTTGGGGTGATGGTCTGGTATTCAAGAAAAATTGAGCCCTCAGGAAAAAAATATCCTGCAAAATCCCCGGCGTAAGTATTCATCATCACCACACTTTTCAGAACGTTGTCGCCCAGATAATGGGTATGGTTGATCACATCGATGTTCTCTATTTTTGCCGGTGGGATATTCAATATGGCTTCGAAGTTAAACACAGGAACATGATCAAGAAGCAACAAACGATTCGAGAAAACCTTGTTGGTTTCGGGATTGACAACATACAACTTTCTTTCACCATCTTTATCCCTGACCATTGCAGAATGAACCACTTCGAAAAATACGGTTTCGAGGTTGGGAAGATCGATATAATCAGTTAAATAAACCGAAACATCAGGATTGCCAAATATTTCGATGCCGGCTTGTGTGTGGTTTATGTAATGGGTTTCAACAGGCGAAAAGATCCTTTTTGCCTGATGGTTTACCAGCATCTCCTCAATCAATACTTTGTAACTTGATCCTATTTGATGAGGCATGCTTTGCAGGTGGGTGAAGTCGTTGGAAAAATCATTGTTTACCAATAGCTGAACTTCTCTCTCACCATCGGGTTCGACGCCAATAAAAATTTCCTGTGAACCGCTGATGTATCCCAATGAAAAAATAAACGAACCATTTGCCCTGGTTTGCGCAATATGCATCTGGGGCTGGTCACCCAACACCGACAAATACACAGGAATGTCTGCCAGAGGCTCCGACGACCTAAGTTCGCTCACAATTCCACTTATGCTCACTCCCCGGGTCTCAGGAATCCAGAATAGATTTACGGCCCCAAGTTCTAAGGAGTTAACTTTTTCTGTAGTGGATGCATTGTTTTTAATAGCCTGCCGCATGGTTCCTTTGCGGATTACTGAAACGCAAACATTATCCAGATCCTGTGTAGTTTCTGATGACCATTGCAAGTTCAATTCCACAGGTTCTCTCCTACCATAAATAGTTTTATCAGCTTGAAATTTAATCACGATTTCATTCCCCTGATCAGATGGTGATGGTTTTAAATCTTTACGCTCTTTGATCTCTATTATCGTCGAAGTTTCCTGTTCACTTATCGTGTACTCCGGATTAACAATTGTGATTTGTTTTGTGGCAAATGTTGCTGGCGAATAATTCCTTTGGTATTGTGTATATACCCTTATATAGTAAGTTCCTGTAGCGATTTCCTCCGGAATTTGAAAGCTCCCTGATGCATTGCCTCCATTAATCTCAAATTTTCCTGTATAGAATTTCTTTTTCGATAAATCAAATAATTCCAGGTAAATGACCTTACTTAAATCATAATCTTCGGATGTATTATTGAATACTGCAAAAGCAGTGAACCAAACCTCCTCTCCTGATA
>CAZBDF010000245.1:0-7070 GCA_964490385.1 uncultured Lentimicrobiaceae bacterium
GGATCCCATGGTGGGAGTAAGGTTGGTTCTGTATCCAGTATTTGGATAGCCGATGGCGAAACATATTCTTTTTTAATTACCAATCTGAACATGTATTCGTTAAACCAATTATCCGTCATCACAAGAAAGCCTTTATGGCCTGATTTAGCTCCCCAACTGTTTTCGAGCAACCATTTGCGTGCTTTGCCGTCTTCATCCAAATCAACGCCAACAAGGTTCATTCCATGCGACGAGCCGCTCTCGAAGGTTTTAATCCTTTCTGATTTGTCCATGTCGAATGCAACACCAAAAAGATCATCATAACTGTAATTGTTTACATCCAGCGTTCCTTTTACCTTGTCCAACTGTTTGCCAACATCGCATGAAAAATACATGGCCTCATTGTTTTTGATTGATTCGATGGCGAAGTTTTTAATGTCATCTACAGGCAGGTTGATGTATTTCCAATTCTCACCTTCAAAAATGTGGCGGTCGTAATCAATTTCATAAAGTTTATAATAGGGCCGGCTTGGGTCGTTCATAAACATTACATAATCGTTCAGGTCAATATTCACAAAATCCTTAAAAAATGACATCGGGGTATAGGTTTTCATTTCAGACAGTTTTCCGTCGGCTGTTTTATACCTCCACTCGAATTGTGTTGGAGGTTCGCCCAAAGATAAAACCAGGATGCGATAAATTTCACCTAACATCTCAACTTTTGTCTCTTGAAGTGCTTTCTCTTTCTTACCATCTTCAAACATTTGCCTCAAGTCCATAGCCTGTCCCCTGAGCTTTCGCCTCAGCAGACGCGACATCCATCTGGTAGCTTCTGAGTTTTTTGTATCCGGCATCACATCAAAGGGTACTACTCCATATTTTTGAATTACGTCCACAACACCAGTCCACTGTCCGCCATCGCCAATGGGGTTTTTTAACAGCCATTCCACGCGTTTATCATCCATTGGTTTGTCAACAGTTTGAACGATCCCTTCGAGAAAAAGGTTTGCTTTTTCCAATTGGTCCCAGAAGAAGGGATAGGTCTGCGAAAGCTGTAAATCATCCATTTTATAATTTTCGATGGTCCCGGTCCTGATTACATTTAAACCTGTATAAAGCCAGCATCTGCCCGAAGATTTCTGGTCGGTAATTCCTTTAATTTTTATCTTGTTCGAAAAATTCATATCCAGCTCACCAACGTTATCACGGTTCAGCGCCAGCTTTTGGATGTCGTTATTCGAAACAGCATTAATAAGGGCACGCGTGTCGGCATCATCATTTACCGATTTTGTGATTTGTTCCAACACCGTGGGGGTAATGGTTCCTTGAGAATTTGTCTGGGAAAATACAGATAGGCTAATGCCAAAAATAGCAATTGCAGTAACGATAATCTTAACTCTTTTCATCTGATGTTATTCATTATTTATTTGATGTCCTTAAATCCTATTTCCAAATGCATCCTTTTTAATACAAATAGCCGAAAAAAATTCGCTATTTGTATTGCATTCTCAATATCCTGATCTTTAAGCTCAATCGTAACTTCCGGGTATCGTATTTCCACGGCATAGTCTTCTAACTCAGCCGCTCTGTCATAGATGTCGTTTTTGATCTTTTCTTTTTGGGAAATTAAACTGAGTAAAAATGTCAGGTTGTGTGTTCTGGTAACTGGAATATCAAGAAATATTAGGTAAGACTTCAAGTATTTTTCAACTGCCTGCTGACAATGAAAGGCAATAGTGTCTTTATATTCAGGGATATGCGCAAAAGTGATCTGGGCAGTACCTAAATCATGGTCAGCTTTTTCAATCCACTTATTAATTATTTCAAGCTTTTCGTTCATACAATATGCGGCTGCTTTTTAACGCAGAATGTAAAAATGAATATTCATTTTTTAACTCTTCGTCAAATTCTTCAGGTGTATAAACTTTCAAGTCAATTGGGATAAGTAATCCATAAAACAAACGCCGAATTTCTAATCCTCTCTTATGCCTAGGCAGTGTACTTTTTTTGACTACAATAAAATCCATATCGCTGTCAACATTATAGTTACCTTTAGCATATGAGCCAAAAAGAATAATCTTTTCGGGTTCTATGCTTTTGGCAATTTTCTTTGAAATATCAGCTATCTGACCTTCAGCAATCATTTGGATGCTTTAAATATTATTTTAGAAATCTAATGTTTTTGCAGTCTCTATCTGAAACTATTAGGGTTTTATTTCGCGTAGTTAATGGCTCTGGTCTCACGGATAACCGTGATTTTTACCTGCCCGGGATATGTCATTTCATCCTGTATTTTCTTAGATAAATCATAGGACAATACATTGGCTTCTTCGTCCGAAACTTTGTCGGCCCCAACAATTACACGGAGTTCGCGCCCTGCCTGGATGGCATAGGTTTTTACAACACCGGGGTAGGAGAGGGCAATGTTTTCAAGATTCTTCAAACGTTGGATATATGCTTCAACCACTTCGCGGCGGGCACCGGGGCGCGCGCCCGAAATAGCATCACAAACCTGAACGATAGGTGCAAGCAAGGACTCCATATCAACCTCATCGTGGTGAGAACCAATGGCATTCGAAACATCTGATTTTTCCATGAACTTCTCGGCCAGTTTCATTCCTGCCAAGGCGTGTGGCAATTCCGATTCGTTATCAGGAACTTTACCAATATCATGCAACAAACCCGCTCGTTTGGCTTTCTTAGGATTTAACCCCAGTTCAGCTGCCATGGTTGCACAAAGGTTTGCCACTTCACGTGAGTGTTGCAGCAGATTTTGCCCGTAAGATGAGCGGTATTTCATCCGGCCCACCATCCTCACCAGTTCGTGGTGCATGCCATGAATACCCAGGTCGAGACAGGTCCTTTTACCCGTTTCAATAATTTCCTGCTCAATCTGTTTCTTGGTCTTCGAAACTACTTCCTCAATCCGTGCGGGATGGATTCGTCCGTCAGTGACCAACTTGTGTAACGACAGCCTTGCGATTTCACGCCTTACCGGATCAAATCCGGAAAGAATGATGGCATCGGGTGAATCATCGATGATAATTTCAATTCCGGTAAGTGCTTCAAGAGCCCTGATATTCCGTCCTTCACGGCCAATGATGCGGCCCTTAATTTCATCGTTGTCGATGTTAAAAACGGACACTGAGTTTTCGATGGCATTTTCAGCTGCTGTTCGCTGGATGGTTTCGACGATAATCTTTCTCGCCTCCATATTGGCAGTGATTTTAGATTCTTCCAGGGTCTCCTGAATATAGACCATGGCCTCACTTTTAGCCTCATCTTTCAGCGTGTCCATCAACTGTGATTTTGCTTCTTCGGCAGACAAGCCTGAAACTTCCTCAAGTTGCTTCACCTGCTTACTGTGGAATTTGTCCACCTCAGCTTGTTTTCGGTTTAAAATTTCAAGCTGTGAGCCAAGGTTAACCTTGATTGATTCAACTTCACTTTCTTTCCTTTTAAACTCTTCAATCCGTTGTGAAAGTGAAGCTTCTTTTTGCTTCGCACGGTTTTCGGACCTTTGTAAGTTGCTGTTTCGTTCGTTTACGATTTTTTCGTGTTCAGCCTTTAACTGCAAAAATTTTTCTTTGGCTTGCAGTATTTTTTCTTTCTTTAGTACTTCAGCTTTTTCCTGCGCTTCTTTAAGCAGACCCTCGCTTTTCTTCGAGATCATCTTTCGCAGTACTGTGGCTGAAAGGAGCACACCAAGGGCAAATCCAATTACCCCAATGATGGCTGTAAGCATAGTTCCTTCCATTTTCGTTCTGTTTTTAGTATGTTGGGCACTTTGGGAGGGGATCAAAAAAAAAACCGCATCAACTATAACCGGAGTATTGTAAACCCCAATCTGAATGGCTAGGGCTACCGCAAATTTCAAACGTCCACTGTCCCAAAAAATTGGAATCCCGTAAGTACGGGATGAGGCCTGCTTTACACCTGCTGAGTTCACCCTAAAGTTTTAAATGTTGAGTTTACAAACTGAATTATAATTAATGCGGGTAATAATTTAACTATGGTGAAAATGATTTTACTAAATCATTTCACTATGGTGTTTCAAAGAACGATTCGTTTATTGTGACAGCTTATCTGACAACACCCTGTCGATTTCTTCTAATTTTCCAAATAACTGTTCTTCTTTAAAAACAACTTGTTCGGCCAGTTCCAATTCCTTTATTGCATGCTGCAAAGTAACCATGGCAAGCAAATCCTGTTTATCCTTATAATTGAAACTTTCGGCGTATTTATTGATGTTTTCATTAATAATTTTTGCTGATTCCCTTACTAACGCTTCCTTATTTTTGTTAATATTCAACCTGTATTCCCTGTCAGCAATCCGAACTGTTATTAAAAAATCATTCATCAGGATTATATCAAAACATTTTAATCATTTAAAAGACCGATACATCTGTCAACTTCCCGCAATAGCTCATTTAGTTCTTGTTTTGCTTTTGTTGATCCTTTATTCCCTTCTAGTACCTTAGCAAATTTAATTATCTGGTTTCTATATTCTAATTGTTTTATATTAAGTTTATCTTCTTCAATTTTGGATTTTAAGGCTTTGTTTTCCTCAAGTAAAATCTGATATTCCTTCTCAAGATGATCCTTCGTATCAGTTAATTCCCTGATCTTAAATTCTATCCCGCTTACCAAAGTTACAAGATCACTCATCCTCGTTGCTGCTCCAAATTAACTACAACCATACAAAGGTACTAAAATTTGTATTCGCGGTAGAGTTGGGGCGAATTTTTGTGTAAAGAAGTTCAATTGTATTTGCATTATTTTGGTAATGGCTGACTAAATACCTTTCAGGAACATAAAAATTATTATTTTTGTTCTAAACCCCCTTATTATGACTGAAGATTTTTTAATTTATATCTGGCGTTATCAATTGTATGCACCTGATCTGCAAACTTCCGAAGGTCAAAAGCTTATTGTGAAAAATCCCGGGATACGCAATACCAATGCTGGTCCTGATTTCAGCAACGCCATGGTTCGCATTGGTGCTACGCTTTGGGCAGGAAATGTTGAAGTTCATGTTAAGTCTTCTGATTGGAACCTACACCAGCACCAAAATGATGATGCCTACTCCAATGTTATTTTGCATGTTGTTTTTGAACACGACAGAATTATACTTGACAGAAATGGTAATTCCATCCCAACTATAGAGCTAAAAGGTAAAATTGACGAAGATCGGTTTAGTAAATACCAATACTTTGTCAGCAACAAAAATTGGATTCCCTGTAGCCGGGAAATTAACCTGGTGGATCCAATAACTTTAACCAGTTGGCTCGAAAGGATGTTGGTTGAACGACTTGAACGAAAAACAGATGCAGTAGAAAAAGTTTTTTTACACAATAAAAACAACTGGGAAGAGAGTTTTTACCAGGTTCTTGCCGGTAATTTCGGATTTAAGGTCAATGAACAACCTTTTAGAATGTTAGCGACAATGTTTCCATTACACATTTTAAAAAAGCATTCAAACAACCATATGCAATTAGAGGCCTTGCTGATGGGCCAGGCTGGCTTACTGAAAAGGGAATTTACCGATGAGTACCCAATACAACTAAAAAACGAATACAATTTTCTGAAACAAAAATATGGCCTCATTCCGATGGAAACGCATTTATGGAAATTTATGAGGCTCAGGCCAGCTAATTTTCCTACGATAAGAATATCGCAATTTGCTAATTTGATGAGTAAGCATGCAAATATGTTTTCGGAAATTATTGAATGCAACACCATTCATGGGCTATTTTCGATTTTCGATGCTCATGCTTCCGAATACTGGGAAAATCACTTTAATTTCGATGTAGTTTCCACAAGCTCTTCCAAAAAACTAGGTGCTGTTGCTATAAGGACTATCATCATCAATACTATTGTGCAGTTTGTTTACTATTATGGCACAGCAAGGGATAAGCAAAAGTACCGTGACATGGCTATTCAGTTTTTACTTGATTTACCTCCTGAAAAAAATGCCATTACACGCGAATGGGAAAAGTTATCCATAAAAGCTGAAAATGCTTTAGAAAGCCAGGCCTTGCTTGAATTAAAAAATAAATATTGTGACCTTAAAAAATGTTTGCATTGCTCGCTTGGCCTTAAGCTTTTGAATATGAGTAAGTGAAATAAAGCTTTTTTTTGTTTTCAATTAATGCTTATCATTGCATAAACTATATCAAGTGTTGTTATTATGGGTGATGGACACAACGAGCGAAAACTATTTGTGGCGGCAATCATGTTGGTTGTCATTATTTTAATTGGGGTTTTTGGCTATATTGGTATCGAAGATTTTAGTTTAGTTGATGCTTTTTATATGACCATTATCACGCTTACCACGGTTGGTTTTGGAGAGGTGCAGCCGCTGAATGATGATGGGAAAGTTTTTACCGCTTTTCTGAGTTTTATCAGCCTTGGATTTTTTGCTTACTCTATTTCAGTTGTAACAACTTACCTGGTCGAAGGGCAGTTAAATTATCTTGTTCGTGGGTACAGAACGAAAAACATCAAACATATGGAGAACCATGTTATTGTAGTTGGCTTTGGGCGAAATGGCCAGCAGGTAATTGAAGAGTTACAGGCACATCATCAGCCCTTTGTGGTGGTCGATCAAAGCCATGACGTTTTACAAAGTTACTCAGGCAAGCCCATCAGGTTTATCGAAGGGGATGCCACCGAGGATGGGGTGCTGGTGAAGGCAGGTGTAGTAAAAGCCATATCGATTATTACCACCCTGCCAAATGATGCCGATAACCTTTTTGTTGCCCTCACTGCCCGCTCATTAAACAAGGATTTAAGGATTGTTAGCAGGGCATCGAGCGAGAGTGCAGAGAAAAAACTGCGTTTTGCCGGGGTGAAAAGTGTTGTGATGCCTGAGAAAATTGGAGGCGCACACATGGCAAAATTGATTGCCAGGCCCGATATTGTTGAGTTTCTTGAGTACCTTTCAATTCATGGCGAAGATCCTACCAATTTGGAGGAGATTGAATGCCAAAACCTCCCCGAAGAGTTTATCAATAAAACTATTTACGAAATTGGTGTGCGCAAAAAATCAGGTGCTAATATTGTTGGTTTTAAAACCCCTGAAGGAAAAT
>CAZBDF010000246.1:0-7031 GCA_964490385.1 uncultured Lentimicrobiaceae bacterium
GCATCAGCCATTTCGTGTGTCGAAGCAGCTCCTTTTTCAACCACGTCGGCACGGCCAACCATCTTCATCATGTCGTAGGTACGCACTTTGCCTTCTTCAATTACTTCGGCAACAGCCTTGCGGATCTTGGCAGCTTTAGCACCCTCGTTGATGTAATCGAGCATCATACAGGCCGATTCAACCATAGCAATCGGGTTGACGATAGAAACAGGATAATCAGCATATTTAGGTGCAGAACCGTGGGTCGGTTCAAAAACCCCGATGCCCATATCCGGGTTGAACTGCGCTGAACAGGCAAAGCCAAGGCCACCGATCAGTCCGGCAAAACCATCAGAAACAATATCGCCAAACATATTTCCGGCAACGATTACACCGTAGGTTTCAGGATTTTTGGTGAGCCACATCATCTGCGCATCGATGTTGGTGTTCCAGAGTTGAATTTCAGGATAGTCGGCCTTTTGGATTTCCTGGGCCATCTTGTACATCATACCAGAAGTTTCGCGAATTACATTTGGCTTTTCGCAAACAGTAACTGATTTATATCCGTACTTTTTAGCATAATCGAAAGCTGCACGTAAAATCCGTTCGGTATGTTTTTTAGTGAAAATACGGGTCGAAACCGAAATTTCTTCCACCGGATGGTGTCCAAAATTCTTCTGGAATTTAGGATGTGTCATCAATGCATCATAAACCTGCTTAGGTGGATTACTCCATTCCACTCCACCATACAATCCTTCGGTATTCTGACGAAAAATGGGAACATCAACAACCGGCTCTTCGATTGTGTTGTTTTGTCCGCGACGAATGAAATTCAAAGGATTGCCTTTGTAGGTCCTGCATGGGCGCAGGCAAATATCCAGGCCAAAATGCTGGCGCAGGCCAACGATAGGACTGGAGTAAACAAGTCCTTTTGTTTGCAGTTCAGGTGATAGCTCCTCAAAAGCTGCGTCTTTGGGCTTTGAAGTGATCGCGCCAAAGAGGCCAATCTTGTGTTCTTCGAGCAGGTCGATGGTCCTTTGTGGAAGTGGGTTTCCTTCCTTGCACCAGAACTCCCAGCCGATATCGCCGTTTACATAATTGGCTTCAAATCCGGCTGCATCCAGCACCCTGATCGCTTCGTCTAAAACTACTTTTCCAATGCCGTCGCCGGGCATTGCTACGATGGTTCTTTTTGCCATAGCTACTAATTTATTTATAAGTGTTAAGTTGTTAACTATAAGGCTTGCAAATATAGTATGTTGCCAATCATGTGCAATTTTTCGGTGGTAATTTTCAATAATTTAGAGCGACTTTAAATTTGGGTTTAGTCACCCTGTGAATCAGGCTTATTGTTTACCCAAAAAATTTGAGCATTTGTCAAAGGGATGCCCGCCTTGCCGGCGAGGCAGGCAAGCCCCGTGGTACGAGGGGATGGCAGCCCTGAATTAGAAGTTCCAGGGCATATCTTCCTTTCGGTCAGGGCTTTAAAACCTTGGAGGTGGGGCGGTGAAAATTATTTTCTCTAAATAGGAGACTACTATTTATCAGCATCTTATAATTTGTTACAAAAAATGGAACGTATAAGTATAATCCAGATTTAACACCCCACCTTGGAGGTCTTCAAGTATAGTCACCCCGTGAATCAGCCTATGCTGCCACCCGGCACTTTTGGATTTTTGTTTTCTGGGATGAGCAATTCACGGGGTGACTTACTCAGCTTGGGATTTTTGGTTTTTGGTATGAACAATTCACGGGGTGACTTGTCTGATTTTGAATTTTAGGGTAATCTCACCGGTTTTTGTATCCAGCTCAATATTTTTCCCTTTCAGGTCGATGGTATTTCCGGTACTCATTTTTACAAGTTGTGATAAGAATTCCACTCCACTTTTTAGCGCTTTTTTTAATTCTTTCTGGTCAACAGCATCTTTTTCCCCGGTTTCTGCCTGTGGTGTTTTTTCAAGGGATTGATCCCTTTCTGTCTGATCCAATAGCACATCAGTCTCTTCGTCGGAAAAATCAAGTTCCATTTGCCAGGAGTTCATTTTTGGCCTCTTAGCAATCGGATCCTTAGACTGTGATGGCTGTGATTTTTCAATCAGGTCATTGAGTGCTTTTTTGAGCAAAACCTGCGTTTCCAACGAAATTCCCGAAGTCGGGCTTTGATCCGGTGATGATAGGACCTGGTCTAAATTGAAACCGTTTTTATTTGATTCCTGCTGGGCCCAGGATTCAATGGAGTTTTCCGACAGCAAATTAATAATGGTAAACTTGGCCGACCTCCGCCTGATCGGGTCGATGATGCCAATCCGGAGATTTTTTTGGGCAGTATGGATCGGTGTATCAAAATTGATAATTGTATCTACAAGTTGAATGTCCGTTCCTAAGTTCGCAGCTTCGGTACATAATATAATTTTGTATTCGTTGTCTTCTTCAAATCGTTGAATTAAGATTCGTTTGTCTGTATCTGATGTGTCCCCAGTTATTTCAACAAAGGGTACCTTGTTGGCTTCAAGCATTCTTGCAATGATGTTCAGCATGCGCTTCCACTCTGTAAAAATCACCACCTTACGGTTGCTGTTTCTGATGTCCAGTTTCCCATAAAGTATATGTTCCAGTTCTTCGAGTTTAGGCGAATGGTTGGTTGAATTGTCGGTAAGGTAGGTGGAATTGCTAACCATTCGCATATTCCTGATCTGCCCCGAAAGCTGCTGCAATTCATAGTTGCTGATCAGTTTTTTACTCACCTGGCCCAGTGCATTCAATGCGAATGTACGATGGAGCTGTTGTTGCTCCGGATGCATCTTTACGGGAATATTGAAAAGGCTCAGGCTTGGCAACTCATCAATCACCTCAATCTTTTGCCTTTGGATCAGTACCTTTTTAAGTTTTTCGTTCAGTTGTTCGAGATTGTAAAATCCTGTGATTTTGTTGGATTGGTCTTTATCAAAAAAACAATGCTGGTACGAAAATTCCCAGAGTGGTGTCAGCAGGCCGGGGTCAACCAGCAGCATTAGGCTGTACATATCGATAAGTTCCGATTGAATGGGCGTGCTGGTAAGCGCCAGGACATGTTTGCGTTGGATCGACTTTAATACCGAAAATGTCAACGATTCGTAATTAACTATTCGCTGGGCTTCGTCAAGGATAAGAAAATCGGGTGGGAAATTGTTAATTGTATCAAAATCAACAAACAGGTTTTCGTAGCTTACAATATTGAAGAAAGGCCTGTCGTCTGTATTAACATTTTTATTTTCATCAATGGTATTGTCGAGGTTAAGGACATCTTCATCGGTAAAACTGTCAATTTCGTCCATCCACTGATCAATCATTGCTGCCGGGCAAATGATCAGTGTATTTGCGAATCCCAATAGCTGTTTTTTCTGCAGGGCAGTGCCAATGGCCTGTATGTTTTTTCCAAGGCCCATTTCATCCGCAATAATGGCACCTCTTTTAAAAGTTGAGAATTCTATTCCTTCCTTTTGAAATGGCAATAAATCGGTACGGATTTCACTAAAATCCACTTTTGTATTTATTTGCAAACGCTCGAGGGAAAGCGTTTCGGATATTCTGCCCACCTTGGCGGGTACTTCGGGCCTGACAAGAATTTGCTTGTATTTTGCCGCATTATTTATAAACCCGATAAAGCCTTCCGCCAATTCATCTTCGATATAGTTTTTGTTGCCAAAATACCTGTACAGCAATTCGGCAACTTCGCCACTGGGTTTTTCGGGATAAAACCAACTGATTTTATATTCTCTGAATGGATTTAGAAAAACTTCGATAAAGGGATAGCTTGGGAGGTCTTCAAGCGAAAAACTTTTTTCTGATGCAATTTTATCAAATGCAAAAATCAGGTGTTTACAAGTCCCGAGTTTATTCGTACGGTAATCGGGACAGGAACAATACCCATGCTTCCGCTTCAGGTCGCGAAACGTAATGTAATATTGTTTTCCCTTCTCGTTGGTCAGTAAATGTTCTCCATAAACGTTATCTGCAAATTCAATCTTATATACGGCCTGATGTGCCTTCGATCGTCGTTCGTCAACCACACGCTTTATCATTCCTTCGCGCGAATATTTTATGCCCGGTCCATGAAGGGACGGATGATCAATATTTCGCATCTCGCGAAGTTGCATGAAGGAGGCAATTTGGTGGCGGCACAGTTGATGGCTTTTGCAGGTGCATGTCGATTTAAGTTCCTCATCAACATTTATTGTAACAAAAAAATCACCATACTTATCATCTATCAAAAACTCAAAATGTCTTTCTGATTCACTCAAAGTCTTGCATTGTCCATTGCGATAAAGGTTGCTTCCCTGGCGGTAAGGGAGGCTTCCTGAGATGGTATTGCTTAACTCGTCGAGCTTTGAATCCAGGAGCTTAAAGATTGTGTTCGGCATATTTGCGGATCGTATTTGAAAATTATTTTAAAGGGTGTTTTTTTAGCTTCGCTGTCATTGATTGTCATTTAGCTTCGCTGTCATTTGTTGTCATTGGGCTTCGCCGTCATTTGTTGTCATTTCGCTACGCTGTCATTGATTGTCATTTAGCTACGCTGTCATTGATTGTCATTTAGCTACGCTGTCATTGATTGTCATTTAGCTACGCTGTCATTGATTGTCAATTAGCTTCGATGTCATTGATTGTCAATTAGCTTCGATGTCATTGATTGTCATTTGCGTTTTACGTTTCATTAGTTTATTACCAATGACTACCAATGACTACCAATGACTACCAATGATTACCAATGACTTTTTATCGCCAAAATATTTTAATATCAATAAACTTATCCACCATCTTAAAATAGATATTATCCCTTACCCAATCACCTTCAGCCGGGCAAACTTAAGTAGCAATTGCTTTTGGCCGATAACAGGGAAAAATACAGTTGCTTTCCTGCTTGGGCCGTTGCCTTCAACGTTCAGCACCTTTCCTTTGCCAAATCGCTGATGTTCCACCTGCACCCCTGCTTTGATGTCATCCGATGGCGATGATTCGAAAGGCTCATTCGTTTTGGGTTCACCTTTTCTCGAATCCCCAATCTTTTTTAGCTTGTCTTTGTTAAAAGTAGCTTTGGAAATTGGCCGGGTTTCATCGCTTTGTAATTTGCTGAAGTTGCCGGGACGGTTAAATACTTTTCGGGGCATGTCGATGTATTTTTCATCTATCTCCTCGATGAAGCGACTGGGCTCACAGCTGGTGTGGTTGCCCCAGCGGTAACGGTTTTCGGCATAGGAGAGGGTAGCAGCTACTTCGGCACGGGTAACAGCTACATAAAACAATCGACGTTCTTCTTCCAGGTCGGCACGCGAATTAAGCGACATGATGGATGGAAACAGGTTTTCTTCCATCCCTACCACAAATACATAGGGGAACTCCAGTCCCTTTGCTGCATGTATGGTCATCAGCGAAACTTTGTTGTTATCGTCGGGGTCATCCTTATCAGCATCAGTGAGCAGCGAAATATCCTGCAGGTACATGTCCAGCGTTCTGATTGAAGCATCTTCCTCCGTAGGGATTTCGGGTTCAGTTTCGGTAAAGTCTTTAATGCCGTTCAGGAGTTCTTCCAGGTTTTCAAATCTACTGATCCCTTCAGGGGTTTTGTCTTCGTAAAGGTCCTTCATTATCCCGGAGGACTTCGCAATATCGCTGGCCAGGTCGAAGGCATTGCGTTTGCCGCGCTGGGCCATATGGGCCTTAATCATATTGGCGAAATTGAAAATCTTCGTTTTGATTCCCTGATTAATGTTTATCTCGTGTTGATTGATGTTTTCAATAATATTCCATGCCGACACTTTCGATTGATCGGCAGCGATAAAAATCCTGTCCATGGTTGTTGAGCCAATACCCCGCGTGGGATAGTTGATGATGCGTTTCAGCGCCTCCTCGTCAACAGGGTTGATAACCAGCCTGAAATAAGCCAGCAGGTCCTTGATCTCTTTTCGCTTGTAAAAGGAAAGGCCACCATAAATTCTATATGGGATATTCAACTTTCTCAAAGATTCTTCCATTGAGCGCGACTGGGCATTGGTGCGGTACAGAATAGCAAAATCACTGTTTGGAAGTTGCATATTCATTTTGGTCTCGAAAATGGATTGTGCCACCAGGTTTCCTTCTTCAGTATCGGTGGTAGCACGCATCAGCTTTATGAGATTGCCTTCATCATTGTCAGTCCAGATCTCCTTAAAAATTTGATCTTTATTTTTTTTGATGATGCTGTTGGCAGCATTTACAATATTTTTTGTGGATCTGTAATTCTGCTCCAGTTTGTAAGTCTTAAAATCCGGGTAATCGTTTTTGAAGTTCAGGATGTTCTGGATGTTCGCACCACGGAATCCATAAATACTCTGGGCATCGTCGCCAACCACACAAATGTTTTCGTTGCGTGCAGCCAGCTTTTTTACAATTAAATACTGTGCATAGTTTGTATCCTGGTACTCATCCACAAGGATGTAATGAAACTTCTTCTGGTACTTTAACAGGATATCCGGAAAATCCCGGAGCAAGAGGTTCATATTAAATAGCAGGTCATCAAAATCCATGGCCGAAGCTTTTTTGCAACGCATATTATATACGGTGTACAATTGGCCGAGCATTGGTTTTGCTGAAACCTTATCCTGGTTTGTCAATTCAAAATTGGCATTGTATTCGGCAGGTGATAAGAGGTTGCTTTTGGCCGTGGAAATCCGTCCCAGCACATGGCCGGGTGGGTAAACCTTAGGATCAAGTCCCTGCTCCTTTATTATTGATCTTATCAGGCTTTTCGAATCATCTGTATCATATATGGTGTAATTGGATGGATAGCCCAACAGGTGGCCATCAACCCGCAATACCCTTGCAAATATCGAGTGAAAAGTTCCCATCCATACACTTCGGGCATCAGTTGAGCCTACCAGTTGCAGGATGCGTTCCTTCATTTCGCGGGCAGCCTTGTTGGTAAAAGTTAATGCCAGGATACTGAAGGGGTCGATGCCCTGTTGCAGCAAGTAAGCAACGCGGTAAGTCAGGACGCGGGTTTTGCCCGATCCTGCCCCGGCAATCACCATCGAAGG
>CAZBDF010000247.1:0-7031 GCA_964490385.1 uncultured Lentimicrobiaceae bacterium
AATCATCAAATTCGTTCATTATCAAATTTCCAAATTGCTTTACTATTTTTTCAAGAACTCAAGTTCTGTAAAATCAAAATCAGGGTTAGGGACATCAATCTTCATTTCTGCAGCTCTGCCGTATGCATCAAGGATAAAAGTGCAGAATCCGGGTGGGAGGGAAGGGAACGCTTCAAAAATAATCTCAAAAGTATCGTAGTGCCAGTGTTTTAATGTTCCTTTAAATTTTTTTGCCGGGGCCAACTGAACTACAAGTTCATTATTTTTTAGTTCAACTATTGCATCACCATATAGTTCTCCCCCATAAGTTCCGGTGTAGTTTTCAAGGTCTAGCGAGGGGGAAGTCCTTTCTATCCTTCTTTCTTCCCTTTCTTCTTCTGCATCCTCCTGCCGTTCTTTTCCATCTTCAATTAAACCGAGTATAAACTCGCTCCAATCCTTTTCTTCCCCTTCCAAAAATACATCCAGCGTTTTGTAGGCAAGTGGGTTGTACAGGCTGGAATTTTTGTTGGTCAGGATCACAAATCCAAGATTTTCTTCCGGGACCATGCATGTGTACGAGATCATTCCATCATATCCACCACTGTGGGCAACAACTTTGCGGCCTTTGTAGTTGCTCAATGCCCAACCCAGGCCATACGATCTAAAAAACATACCCGGGTAATTTTCTTCAACAAAACTACTTACACCCAAAACAGTATTTTGCGACCACATTTCTTTGCTTCGTCTTGCAGTGAAGATGGTGTCGCCATGGTAAATCCCATGATTGAGTTGCAAATCCAACCATTTGAGTACATCATCAACACAGGAAATGATTGCGCCGGCAGGAGCAATATTGTCCCAATTCAGGTATTCGATGGCGATCACCTCACCTTCAAAGTCGGTGTGTGGTGTGGCAACATTACTGAATTTTTCAAGGTCAGTAGTTGTCGTTATGGTTCGTTCCATGTCAAGCTTATTAAAGAATTGTTTTTCAATATATTCGTCCCAGCTATTTCCGGTAACCGTGGGGATTATTTCGCCGGCGGTGAGGTACATTATGTTAGAGTAACCAAATTGTTCACGAAAGCCATAAACAGGCTCCAGGTATCTTGCCCGGCGGATAATTTCTTCCCTGTCGTAATCGGTGCCATACCAAAGCAAGTCGCCGCTGAAAGTTGCCAATCCGCTGCGGTGGCACAGCAAATCTCGTATGGTCATGTTTTCACTTACATACGGATCATAAAGTCGGAACCAGGGAATGTGGTCGGTGACTTTATCCTGCCACGAAATTTTGCCTTCATCAACCAAAATGGCCAGCGCTGCTGCAGTAAAAGCCTTGGTGTTGGAAGCTATGGGGAACATAGTTTTGCTGTTTACAGGGCCGTCTTTGCGCACATCCAGATGGCCGTAACCTTCTGCTAAAATCACCTGTCCGTCTTTAATAATCCCGATTGCCAAACCGGGAACTTCCCAGTTATACCGAGCCTCTTCGTAATACTTATTGAGTTCTTTGACCTGCTTTTTGTAGGGATTCTTTTGTGCATTCAGGTTGATGGCGAAACAGAGGATCATTAGGATGATCAGTGTGCCGGGCATTTTTGTTAAATTGATTTTATTCATGTGTTATTATTCTTAATAAGAAGCCAGTTAGTGACAGTATATGATTCTATTCAAAATCTATTTAGTAAGTAGGTTAATTGCGGGCGGGGCGAAGCAATGAATCTTCGAATCTTTGAATTTTTGAATCCTTGAATCCTTGAATCTTTGAATCCTTGAATCTTTGACCCCTCCTGCATTTTCTTCAATTATAAAGTGTCGATTTTCTTCAGTCAATTTCAATCCTTAAATAATTTTCTATTTTTCCTTTTGCTGTTAGTCTATCTAACTCTGACAGGAACTCCTACGTCGGACTCTGTCAGTTATCGTCGGGGCTTAAAACCCATGCAATTTCCTTTTATTTCAATATTCGATGTTCATTATTTGATATTCAATATTCCTTAATCCATTCCTGATATCTCATATCAA
Organism: uncultured Lentimicrobiaceae bacterium; assembly: GCA_964490385.1. Taxonomy (GTDB): domain Bacteria; phylum Bacteroidota; class Bacteroidia; order Bacteroidales; family 4484-276; genus 4484-276. The sequence goes on from CAZBDF010000247.1 coordinate 2,008, forward strand.
AAACCTGACTTTGAATCATCGAATCCTTGAATCCTTGAATCATCGAATCTTTGAATCTTTGAATTTTTGAATCTTCACTCCGTCTCTCCGTCTCCCCATCACTCCATTCCTTCAATCTCCTTCAAAAGCTCCGTCATCACCTTACCTGCTTTTCCCTTCAAATGAATATCAGTTACAAAGTCGGTATATCGCGATGATTCGGGGTTTACTTCAATCACTTTGGTACCGGTTTGTTTTGCAAGGATTGGAATTTGATTGGCCGGCACCACTTCTCCTGTTGATCCAATAATGACCAATACATCGGCCTCTTCGGCAGCTTTTAGGGATGCGTTGTGCGCAACCTGTGGAATGCCTTCGCCAAAGAAAATAAAGTCGGGTTTGATAAGGCTCTTGCAATCTACACAAAGTGGTGGTAAAGCATCAAAGTTTAAATCAGCCACCACGTAATGTTTTGCACATGAGGTGCAAATAAGTTTTTGTGAATTGCCATGAAATTCGTGCACCACCGTGTTTCCGGCAGCCTGATGCAAGTTATCGATATTCTGGGTGATCACACATTTCAACAAACCCATATCTTCCAACTTAGCCAGGGCAAGATGAGCGGCGTTAGGTTTGGCCTTCCCAAAAAAGTCGTAGAAAATCTCCTTGATGACTTCCCATGATTCCTTTGGGTTTTGATGGAAGTAATCAAGTTCAAGTACCTGCGGATCGTATTTACTCCAAAGCCCTTCGCTGCCCCTGAAGGGTGGGATTCCACTTTCGACAGAGATGCCAGCCCCGGTAAATGCTACCAGGTGCTTTGAGTTATAAATGAGCTCAGCTGCTAAATGAATTTGGCTTTTTTGTTGATGCATAATTACAGTGTTTTGTTGGAGTTGACAAAAATAAGCAATATTGCAACTGGCCCGTTTCATAGCGGAATTATTCGTATTGGAATTCGGGATGCATACATCTTAAATAAATCAGCTATTTTTGCCGACCAAAAAAGTTAGTACAATGAGGTTTTATAATTATCTACTTGCATTTTTTATTTTGATAGGTTCTGTATCAATGCCGGCATTCGGGCAATCGAAGAGTCAAGAGCAGCCAGTATTAACCATCGGGATTTACGAATCTCCACCATTTATTATTCATGAGGATGGGCAATATACCGGGTTGAGCATTGATATTTGGGAGCAGATTGCCCTTGAACATGGTTACAGGTATAAATACAAGAACTATCAAACTTTGAGCGACTTAATTGAGGCCATTTCCACCACTGAAGTGGACTTATCGATAAATCCCCTTACCGTGACCAGTGAACGGTTAAAGAAGTTTAGCTTTACCCAACCATTTTTTATTTCAAGCGTGGGCATTGCCGTGGTTGTAAGCGATGCTTCACCGGTGTTTAGCTTTTTAAAGAAATTCTTCTCGAGACAATTCTTTGAGGTTGTGTTTTTGTTGTTCATTATCATTTTTATTTTTGGTTTTATTTTATGGCTTGTCGAACGCAAAAAAAATCCGCAGCATTTTGAGAAAGGATGGCGTGGCATTGGCGATGGCATTTGGTGGTCGGCAGTAACAATGACCACCGTGGGCTATGGTGACAAAGCTCCCAAGACAGGGCTGGGAAGGATTATTTCGATAATATGGATGTTCACGGCGGTAATTATTATTTCGGGATTTACGGCAAGTATTTCGGCCGCGTTAACCTACAATAAGTTGCAAAGTGCAATATCAACGGTTGAAGATTTACATAATGTAAAAGTTGGTACAGTCAAAAATTCGAGTACCGCTGAATTTTTGACCGATCGCAGGATTGAATATTTTGCCTACGAAACACTTGAGATAGCCATTAATGAGCTAAATGAAAAGAAAATTGAGGCAGTTATCTACGACAGTCCATTGTTGTCATATTTGATCAATTCGAAAGGACTTCACCAGGATGCTGACATTATCCCCAGCGGGGTCAATTCGATTTACTTTAGTTTTTCGTCAACAAACATCAACCTATTAGATGCCATTGATCCAACCTTAATCGGTGTTATCGAATCTCCCGAATGGAATAAAATGCTGGGTAAATACAATCTGCACACCCAATAAATTTATTAAGATTGAAACTGAAGCCGGTTTATACCTATATCCTGGTCGTCCTCTCGATGTTGTTTTGGGGGATGAGTTTTGTGTGGTCGAAAATTGTATTAAATTATTACGATCCCATTACCACAGTGCTCTTAAGGTTGATCATCTCATCGGCCATCATGTTTCTTGGTTTGTGGTTGTTCAGGCGCTTGCAGAAAATAAAACGCGAGGATTATAAACTGTTCTTATTGTCGGCGCTGTTTAATCCTTTTCTTTATTTCCTGGGCGAAAACTACGGCCTAAAGAATTCGTCTCCCACGGTTACAGCGGTTATTATTGCTACTATTCCTGTCTTCACGCCTATTGTGGCCTATTTTATCCTGAAGGAGCGATTAACGAAACTTAATATCTTTGGTTTGGTCATTTCGTTTTTCGGGGTATTGTTTATGCTGGTAAACCGCGATTATTCCCTGAGTGCTTCACCCGAAGGTATTGTCTGGTTATCCATGGCGGTTTTTTCGGCAGTTATTTATTCTATTTTTCTCAAGAAACTTGCTTCCAAATATGATGCGTTTATGATTATCGCCACTCAAAACCTGATTGGGGCCATTTTCTTTCTGCCGTTATTTTTTGTTTTCGATTACCAGAATTTCATACAGGTAGTCCCAACTTTCGAATTGATTTCTTCACTTTTATTGCTGGCCATTTTTGCTTCATCACTGGCCTTTGTATTTTTTGCCATTTCAGCCCGCGAAATCGGCATTAGCAAAACAAACTTGTTCACAAACCTGATCCCTGTTTTTACAGCAATATTTTCATATTTTATCCTTGATGAAATATTTGGAATGAGAAAGATTGCCGGAATGGCTATTGTGATTCTTGGTGTGCTACTGACACAGCTTAACCGCGATAGCAAAGTGGTGAATATCTATCGGTTTTTTCTGATTAAAAGGAAAGGTAAAACTGATCCTAACCCTGAGAATAGTGATTAAACATTGGTATGATTTCAAGACTAAATCCCAATAAGACGCGGTTTTTCAATCCAGCAAATATTATCTGGATGATGGTTTTGGTGGTGCTGGCCATCAGTCTGTGGGAGAATTTTATTTGCTCCAAAGATAAAGGTTGGAAAGAAGTAATTGCCAGCGATGGACGTGGATATTATGCTTACCTGCCCTCTGTATTTGTTTATTCTGAAATTGGTTTCGACAGTATAATTCAACGCGAAAAGGAAGTTTATCCGTCTGTGCAGGCAGCCAATTTTATTGTTGATGTAGATGGGGAACCAGTGAATAAATATTTTATAGGGGTCGCCTTGATGATGGCCCCATTTTTTTTGATTGGAACAATTATCAGCCTTGCTGCCGGTGTGCCACCCGATGGATTCAGTAGTATTTATCAATTCATGGCCAGTTTATCGGCTTTATTTTATCTTTTTATAGGGCTGGTATTTCTCCAGAAACTACTTAAACTTTATCGCTTTCAAAATTGGATAATCAGTCTCGTATTGATATTGATTTTGTTTGCTACCAACCTACTGGTTTATACTGTGGCAGCGCCTGCCATGTCACATGTTTATTCGTTTGCTGTTGTTGCCGGTTTTATGTTTTTTTCGGCCGGGTATTTCAAATACCAGGGCAAGCGTGATGTCTTGATGAGCGTATTGTTCCTGGCGTTAGTGGTGCTCATCAGGCCGCTTAATGCAATTGTTGTGTTGCTATTGCCAATGCTCGCGCCCGATTATCGAAGTTTCATACATGCTTTAAAATTATTCATCCGCTCCAGATGGTCTTATGTATTCCTTGTGGTTGGAATTCTTTTACTTTCAATCCAGCCTATATGGTGGTATGTACAAACCGGGCATTGGCTGTTGTGGAGTTATGGCGGCGAGGGCTTTTATTTTTCAAATCCACAAATTTTCAAGGTACTTTTTAGCTTTAAAAAGGGATTATTTATTTATACACCTTTATGTCTTATGGCCTTTTTTGGCCTGGTTCAACTTTGGGGTATCAATAGGATCAGAGGTGTTTCTGCGCTTGTTTTTCTGTTGCTGTATATTTGGGTGGTTTCGTCGTGGTGGAACTGGTATTATGGTGATAGCTTTGGCCAACGTGTGTTCATTGATATTTATCCTTTGTTTGCCTTGTTGCTTGCTTTTTTATTTCAATGGATAACCGGGAAAAGATGGCTGATAAAGGCGATGATAGGATTAAGTTTGCTTTTGCTTGGGCTAAATATTTTTCAAAACTGGCAATATAGCCGGGGCATTGTTCATCCATATGCGATGGACCGTGAAAAGTATGCGATGGTTTTTTTGCGGACTGGTCAGGAATATCGATACATATTTAACGGACTTGAAGATATTCCTCCTTACAAAACCAATATGGAAACCCCTATCCGAAGTTGGAAAAATGATTTTGAAAAGGAAGAGCAGCAATGGGTAACAAGTGGCAGGGTAGGGGTAGAGCTTGCTCACAGCGGCAGCATGGTTTCAAAACTTAATATTGACCAGCAATACAGTTCGGCACTGATGATTACACAGGATAGTTCGCTATTTGGTGAAAAGGATATTTATGCCCGTGTTAATGCCTGGGTTTTCGAATCGAAGGTTGGTTCTACAAAGGAAATGAACCTGGTAATTTCGCTGGCCGACAGCAATGACCTTGGATATTTTTTTAAGTCGATGGCAATAGATGAAATGCCTGTTGATGATGCCGGGTACTGGCGCGAAGTAAGTTTAGGAACAGTGATGCCTGAAATAGCAAATTTTAACGACCGGCTCAAAATATTTTTCTGGTACCAGGGGCAGGCAGATATTTTGGTAGATGATTTTAGTGTTGAGCTTTATGGGAGAGGTGATCGGTGAACGGTGATCAGTGAACAGTGAACGGTGAACGGTGAATGATCGGTGAACAGTGATCGGTGAACGGTGAATGATCGGTGATCGGTGAATGGTGATCGGT